>JAEWIL010000185.1 GCA_023387085.1 Pseudomonadota bacterium
AAATCCTGAGCTCGCCCGAGGCCACGCTGGACCTCAGCCGCCGAGCGGTAGGGGGGGGCGCCCGGCGCATCGAGGTGACGAGTTTCGTCAATCCGCGGCGGGTACCCCAAATGGCCGATGCCGAACAGATATGCGCCGGCCTGCCCGAAGCGGCGGGCGTCAGCTTTATAGGGCTGGCGATGAACGCGCGCGGCGCCGAACGCGCGATCGCGACCGGGCGGCTGCACGAAGTCGGCGCGGTTTGTGTCGCCACCGACCGTTTTGCCATGGCCAATCAGGGGCAGACCAGCGCGGAGTCGGTGGCCGTTGCGCAAGCGATCATCGCGCAGGCGCGATCGGCCGGGCTGAAAGGGCAGGTGACAATCGGTGCCGCTTTTGGCTGCCCGTTCGAGGGAGAGGTCGCCGAAGACCGCGTCGTTGAAATGGCGACGATGCTGGCAGAGGCGGCGCCCGTCGAGATCGCGCTCGCCGATACGATTGGCGTTTCCGATCCAGCCCACGTGTCGCGATTGGTGGCGCGGGTAGCGGCGACGATCGCGCCATTGCCCGTCCGGGTTCATTTTCACAACACGCGCGGGACCGGCATCGCCAATGTCTGGGCGGCGGTGGAAGCCGGCGCGACGACGGTTGACGGCGCCTTGGGCGGGTTGGGCGGCTGTCCCTTTGCGCCGGGTGCTGCCGGCAACGTCGCCAGCGAGGACGTCGTGTATATGCTCGAACGCTCGGGTGTCGCGACCGGTATCGACTTGGGCACCCTGATCGCAGCAAATAATTGGTTGGCCGATCTGATGGGTCGCAGCCTGCCTTGCATGGTTGCCAGGGCTCCATCCTTTCCGCCTGTCGGACCGCAACCCGTCGACGGGATTTGACGGCGATGTCGGTGTCCCTGGGCTTTGGCCGGATCCTGCCTTCTCTTGCTGACCCTGGCGACCGATACGACCGGTCGCTTGCTCATGCTGGTTGAGTGACAGGGCCATTCGGGCAGAAAACCGGCTGCGTGCCGATTCGCCGTGCGCCGTGCCCATTTATCGAATTCGCGCCTCATTAGCGCCGAAACCCCCGATGCTATCATCCCGAAGGATGTCATTTTCGGCTTGCGATGAGAGCATCGACAGAGCGTTTCATGATCTTTCCGCGTGCCGTAAATGGTCTCCCAATACGGCGTTTCCAGCAATCACCCGGCATCACCGTGGCGGAAATTGCCGCGTATGGCATCGGGAGAGGCTTTGAAAACCGATTATTTCCAATTGCATACCTCTTTTATTTACGCCGCCAGCGGAAATACCAGACCTCATGCCCCTGAGCCCTGGCCTTGGCTTCGTAGCGGGTTTCGGGCCAGCCGCCGGGGCGGACGAGAAAATCCTTCGCTTCCCGCGCCAGCCATTCGAACTGGTGGCGATGGCGGCGCATCACCATCAGCGCATGGGCGAGATAGACGGGATGGTCGGTGCCGAAGCGGAACTCCCCGCCGGGCTTCAGCTTGGCGGCGATCAGATCGACCGGCCCGTCGTTCATCATCCGGCGTTTGGCGTGGCGCGCCTTCGGCCAGGGGTCGGGATGGAGCAGATAGGCAAAGGACAGCGCGCCGTCGGGAATGCGCCGCAGGACCTCGAGCGCGTCGCCGTGATGGATGCGAACATTGCCGATCGGCAGGCGGACGCCATGATCCCCCGAGAGATGCACGAGGGCTTGCGCGACGCCGTTGACGAAAGGCTCGGCGCCGATGAAGCCATGGTCGGGCAGCATGTCGGCGCGCCCCGCCATATGCTCGCCGCCGCCGAACCCGATCTCGAAATGCAGCGGACGATCATGGCCGAACAGCCGTGCGGCGGTCACGTCGCCCTCGGCGGGCACCGCGATCTGTGGCAACAGCGTATCGACGAGGTCTTGCTGGCCCGCGCGCAGGGGCTTGCCCTTCGAGCGCCCGTAAAGCCGGTTGATCGTCGTCGGATCGCCTGATTTATAAGCCGTCATGCCGCGCGCCCTAGCCGTGTGGCCGGGCGCGGGCAAGATGTCAGGCGGCGACTGCGGCCTTCAGCTTTTCGGTCAGGTCGGTACGCTCCCAGGGAAAGGCATCGCCCGTCGCGGTGCGGCCGAAGTGGCCATAAGCGGCGGTCTGCTTGTAGATCGGCTTGTTGAGGCCGAGGTGGGTGCGGATGCCCTTCGGCGTCAGGCGGACGAGCTGCGGGATCGCCTGCTCGATCGCGGCTTCGGTCACGCCCTCGGCGGCGGTGCCGTGCAGATCGACATAGATCGACAGCGGCTCGGCGACGCCGATCGCATAGCTGAGCTGGATCGTGCAGCGGCGCGCGAGGCCCGCGGCGACGATATTCTTGGCGAGATAGCGCGTCACATAGGCCGCCGAACGATCGACCTTCGTCGGATCCTTGCCGCTGAACGCGCCGCCGCCGTGCGGGCTGGCACCGCCGTAAGTGTCGACGATGATCTTGCGGCCCGTCAGGCCCGCGTCGCCGTCGGGCCCGCCGATCTCGAAGCGGCCGGTCGGGTTGATATGATAGACGGTGTTCGCGGTGAGCAGCTCGGCGGGCAGGACGTCCGCGATCACGCCAAGCACATATTTGCGAAGCTCCTGGTATTTCGCTTCGTCGCCTTCGCCGCCGTGGAAGAAATAGCCCGGCGCATGCTGCGTCGACACGACGATCGCGGTCGCCTCGACCGGGCGCTCATTGGCGTAGCGCAGCGTGACCTGGCTCTTGGCATCAGGCTCGAGGAAGGGCGCGGTGCCGGCCTTGCGGTCGGCGGCCATGCGCTGGAGGATCTTGTGGCTGTAATCGAGCGTCGCGGGCATCAGGTCGGGAGTCTCGTCGGAGGCATAGCCGAACATGATGCCCTGATCGCCAGCGCCCTCGTCCTTGTCCGCGCTCTCGTCGACGCCCTGCGCAATATGCGCCGACTGGCCGTGAAGGTTGTTTTCGAAACGGAACTCGTTCCAGTGGAAGCCCGACTGTTCGTAGCCGATGTCCTTGA
Source organism: Pseudomonadota bacterium (assembly GCA_023387085.1). GTDB lineage: Bacteria > Pseudomonadota > Alphaproteobacteria > Sphingomonadales > Sphingomonadaceae > Sphingopyxis. The sequence goes on from JAEWIL010000185.1 coordinate 2,989, forward strand.
CCGTCTTGCGCACGGTCGCCTCGATCTCGTCGAGCGCGCCCGGCGCCCATTCGCCATTCTCGAACACCCCCTTGCAGCGGATTTCGCCGGCCAGCACGACGAGCTGCGTCGTGGTCAGCGTTTCGCACGCAACGCGGGCTTCCGGGTCCTTCGACAGGAACAGGTCGACGATCGAATCCGAAATCTGGTCGGCGACCTTGTCGGGATGGCCTTCGGAAACGCTTTCGGACGTGAAGAGGAAGCTGTTGCGCATGAGGGGGGCCTTTTGTGGAATCGAATATAAAGGATGCTTTATGTGATCGCGCTGTTAGCGCCCGCGTCGCCGGAATGCAATGGCAGCGGCGAGCAGCAGCAACGCAAATCCGACCGGCAGCACATTGCCGAAGCGCGCGAACAGCGTCGGTTCGTGCGCCTTCGGAACGACGGTGTCGATGCGTCCCGCGACATGCATCGGGATCGATTCGAGGACGCGGCCGTCGGCGTCGATTACCGCGCTGATCCCCGTCGGGGTTGCACGGATCACTGGCAGCCCCTCCTCGATCGCGCGCAGCCGCGCCTGCGCCAGATGCTGCGGCGGCCCCCAGCCGCCGAACCAGGCGTCGTTCGACGGATTGAAGATGAAGTCCGGGCGATGGCTGCGATCGACGACCTGTCCCGAGAAGATGATCTCGTAACAGATTTGCAGGCCGATCCGACCGAATTCGCCAAGATCCAGCGTATGCGGGCCGGGGCCCGGCCAGAAATCGATGTCACCGGGGGCAAGGCGCGACAGGCCGATCGTCGATAGGATCGAGCGCATCGGCAGATATTCGCCGTAGGGGACGAGGTGCGCCTTGTCGTAACGCGGGCCCAGCGTGCCGTCGGCGTGAACGGTCATCACCGCATTGCGCGCGCCGACGACTTCGCCGCCCCCGTCGAGTTCCAGCTTGAGCGCGCCGAGCAGCATCACGTCGCCCGCGTTCATCAGACTGGTCAGCCGCCCGCGCGCCTCGGCGGGCGAGCGGTCGTAATAGACGGCGGGATAACCGGTTTCGAGATAGTCGGGGATCGCCGCCTCGGGCCACAGGATCAGCCGCGGAGCATCGTCCTTCGGCGCGGTCAACCGCGCGAGCTTCGCGAAGTTGGCGTCGGCCTTGCTGCCCTCCCACTTGTCCTGCTGTCCGACGTTGGGTTGGACGACGGTGATGGGCGTGCCCTGCTCGGCCTTAATGCGCGCTATCATTTCTTCAAACGTTTCGCCCTTCGGCGGGGAGGAAGGATAGTCGCGGGTCGACGATAGGAAAATTCCGCCCACCATGATCAACAATGCGAGGGCTGTTCCGACGGCAAGAACCTTGGCGAAGCGACGATTGTCGAATTCTTCGAGGGGGGCACCGCGAAGACTGTCTTGCTCCCGCGGGTCAGCAATGCCGCGCTGCTTCAAAGCCTGCAGGACTAGATACTGCTCGATGCTCGCCGCGACCATTGCGCTCCACACCACAACTATGCCGCTGACGCCGTAGGTGCCAATTAATTCAAGATAGTTCTCCCCGAGAATGCCCGCGATATTGCCTGCGAGGGCGACGGCTGCGAGCGGGTTCCAGGCGAAACCCGTAAAAACCCACGAGCGCAGCCATTCTGTGAGAATCCACATTCCTGCGAAACTCAACAAATAGGAAGACGTGATCACAGTGAAAGGAAGTGCTCGAGGTGCGCCTTTGACGCGGCGCAATGGGACGACCGGACCTGTGAGGAAACGGACTAGCCACGCCCCCCACGCCGCCAGCGCAGGATAGATCGCGAGATAGAGTGCCAGTAGCACCACCGCGACCCAGCCGAGCCACGCGGGCATCGCGGCCTGATAGGTGAAGGCGGTGGCGATCCAGTTGAGGCCCACCGTGAAATGGCCTACTCCGAACGCCCAGCCCACGCCGAATGCGCGCCATCCCTTGGGACTGCGCGCGACGAGCGCCATCCACCCCGCAAAGGCGAGCAGGGTCAGCGGCCAGAGGTTCAGCGGGGCGAAGCCCGTCGCCGACACAGCGCCTAGCACCAGGGCAAGAAGCTTTGGCCAACGGTCGGCGAAAGCGGAGATGCGGGAAGAGGTCGCGGTCACGCGCGCAGCTTTAGCGGGGCGCTGCACGGCCCACAATGGCGCTTGCCAAAGCCCGCGATTTTCTCCAGCTTTGCCGCCGGTCGCGCAGGACATGACATGGACGGGAGACGCGGATGTGGTGGGCGATATCGTTGCTGCTGGCGGGCAGCTTTTCGGACATGGTCAAGGATCCGGCGGCAATGCGCTTTTGCGCGGCTTCGGCGCAGATCGGCCTGGATGAGACCGCCGCTGCGCATGGGAAGGGGAGCGACGAAGTTCGCTATCAGCAAGAGATTGTCGACCTGTTCGTCGCGCAGCTGCGCAAGCTGGGCGCCGCCGATGCCGCTGCACTTGCCGCGACAAAACGCGCCATCGGCGAATCGGAGGAGGATTTGGCGCAGGCAGACCGATGCGGGCAGTTGGCCACCGTGACGCCGACCGGTGGCGATCTGGCGCGGGCGGCGGCCGAACTCGATACGGGATGGGCGAACGGCGACCCCGCGTCGGAGGCGGCCGATGCCGCCGTCGCCGCCCTGCGCGAACCTCGTCGATAGCAGCGCCGACCGCGGCGCAATGCTATGCGATCGTCGGCGCGTTTCGCGATAGCGCCGAACGCGCGAGCCCTCCGCGCGCAAAAGGTCCGCGCGCAAGCGGGATGCCATGATCGACCGGCTGCAACGGCCCACGATGGGGTTTCGGCCCCGGCGACGAGACCGGCATCGAACCCGGCCGGCTCACAGCATATATTTCATCTTGATCGACTGTTTCGTATCGCCGTTTACGGCGAAGCTTGCCGATTTGAATTTCGGCGGGCCGACGGTGATCGTCGGGTTGCGCGAAAAGCCGAAGCCTTCCCTGGGCAGGAAGATCGCGACGTCCATCTTGTTGTTGCTGTTCTCGTCGTGAACGACCGCGATCGCATAGGTGCCGGCGGCGGGGGTGTGGATCAGGAAATCGCCCGCGTCGGCCGCCTTCACCGCCATACGGACCGAGCCCTTGTCCTTGCTGCAATCTGGGAATGCCTTGGGATTGGTGGTCAGGCAGACGAGGACCTGCCCCTTTGTGCTGCGCAGGCCGGTGATGGAAACCTCAACCGTCGGGGCGGGCGTCGGCGGCGGCGCGCTCGCTCCGGCCAGCAGCAGCGCCAAAGCTGCCAAGCCCGATATCCGTGCCGCACGCCTTGTCCCAGAAACGGAAGTAGAGACCATAATTCCCCCGATAGGCCGCATGATGCGCCTCGTGATGCGTCGCGGTTATCAGCCAGCGCCCTGCCGGTCCATGAACAAGCGCGCGCGGGAACATCTCCCACCCCATATGATTGCCGACGCCCATGACGGTCATGATCGTCAGGACGAGGCCCAGCACCGCGACATGGATCGGAATCAGGAACACCAGCCCCGGAACGACCAGGGCACCGGTGATCGCCTCTACCGGGTGAAAGCTCATCGCGGCCCATGCGGTCGGCGGGCGGCTCTGGTGGTGCACCGCATGGGCGATGCGGAACCAGCGCGGCCGGTGCATCCAACGATGTGTCCAATAGAACCATGTATCGTGGATCAGCAGATAGGTGAGGAGGCTGACCGGCAGGTACCAGAGCGGAAAGGCGTGAAGGTCGGTGTAGATGCGCGTCCAGCCATGCGCCTGCCATCCCCAGGCAACAATGCCCGCAGGAATGCCATAAATTGCGGCGCTCGCGAGGCTCCAGCCGATCTCGCGCTTCACCTGGGCCTCCAGGCCGCGATAGAGGCCGGGATGTTTCAGCCGTGTCGCCAGCGCAAAGCCTGCGCTGCTCAGCAGATAGCGGACGCCGACGATCAGCGTCATCGCGAGCGCGGAGAAAATGATTGCGGCCATGCACGAAGTCATAGCGGCGAGGCATCCGGGCCGCTAGGGCGGGTGCATGGCGACGCCCGATAGCGACACATGCGACATAGCGATCGTCGGCGGCGGGCTCGCCGGCGGATTGGCCGCGTTGGCACTCGCGCGGCGGCGCCCCGACCTCGACGTGCGGCTGGTCGAGCGGGGCGCGGTCGGCGGCAATCATATCTGGTCCTTCTTCGACGACGATGTCGCGGCGGGCGACCGCTGGCTGGTGGAGCCGCTGATCCGCTATCGCTGGGACAGCTATGACGTCGTCTTCCCGGCGTATCGGCGCGGCGTGCCGATGGCGTATAACAGCATCACCGGCGAGGCGCTTGCCGAGGCGGTCGCGGCGGTGCTGCCCGCCGACAGGCGCATCGCCAAATCGGCGATCCTGCTGGCGCCGGGTTCGGTCGGTTTCGACGACGGCTCGCGGCTCGCGGCGCGGCACGTCATCGACGCGCGCGGGGTCGGCGAACTCGCCGGAATCGACTGCGGCTGGCAGACCTTCGTCGGGCAGGCGCTGCGCGTCGAGGGCGGGCACGGCCTGAGAAGGCCGGTCGTGATGGACGCGACGGTCGAGCAGATCGGCGGCTATCGCTTCGTCTATTGCCTGCCGTTCGATGAGGAGACCGTCTTCGTCGAGGATACCTATTACAGCAACGACGCCACGCTCGATGTCGCCACGGTCCGCGAGCGGATTGCGGCCTATGCCGCGACGCGCGGGTGGAGCGTCACCGCGGTCGAGCGCGAGGAGACCGGCTGGCTTCCCGTGGTGATGGCGGGGGATTTCGATGCGCTGTGGCCGAACGCGGACGCCGCTGCGCGGATCGGCGTGCGCGCGGGGCGCTTCCACGCTACGACGGGTTATTCACTGCCCGATGCGGTGCGGACCGCGGCTGCGCTCTCGGCGCTGGTCGACCGAACCGATCTCGGTACGATGCTGCGCGGCCAAGCGGCGGCCTCGTGGCGGCGCCAGCGTTTTTACCGCATGCTCGGCGCGATGCTGTTCCGAGCCGCCGAACCCGGGGAGCGATACCGCATCTTCCAGCGCTTCTATCAGCTGTCGCCAGGTCTCATCGCGCGCTTCTATGCCGGCGCGTCGACGGCACGCGACAAGCTTCGTATCCTGTCGGGCAAGCCGCCGGTGCCGGCGGGCAGGGCGGTCGCCGCGCTTGCGAAACTGGACTGGCGATGAGCCGCGCGATCGTCATTGGCGCGGGGTTCGGCGGGCTGGCGCTCGCGATCCGGCTGCAATCGGCGGGGGTGGAGACGGTCATCGTCGAGGCGCGCGACAAGCCGGGCGGCCGCGCCTATCACTGGGTACAGGACGGTTTCACCTTCGACGCCGGGCCGACGGTGATCACCGACCCGCCCTGCCTGCAGGAGCTATGGGCGCTGTCGGGGCAGGATATGGCCAGCGATGTCGAGCTCGTGCCGGTAACTCCCTTCTACCGGCTCGATTGGCCCTATGGGTCGCGCTTCGACTATTCGAACGACGAGGCCGCGCTGCGCGCCGAGATCGCGAGGCTCAATCCCGCCGATGTCGACGGCTACGACCGATTTCTCGCCTATTCGAAAGGGGTTTACGAGCAAGGCTATGTGAAGCTTGGCGCGGTCGCCTTCCTCGACTTCGCCTCGATGATCAAGGCGGCGCCGGCGTTGATGAAATATCAGGCGTGGCGCAGCGTCTATTCCATCGTGTCGTCCTATGTGAAGGACGAGCGGCTGCGGCAGGCGCTGTCGTTCCATACATTGCTGGTGGGCGGCAATCCGATGGCGACGAGCGCGATCTATGCGCTGATCCACACCATCGAAAAGGACGGCGGCGTCTGGTTCGCACGCGGCGGAACAAATGCGCTGGTGGCGGGCATGGTGCGATTGTTCGAGCGGCTCGGCGGAACGCTGCGTTTGGGCGACCCGGTAACGGCAATCGAAACCGCCGGCGACCGCGCGACCGGCGTGACGACGGCGGGCGGCTGGCAAGGCGAGGCCGATATGGTGGCGTGCAACGGCGACCTGATGCACAGCTATCGCGACCTGCTCGGTGCACATCCGCGCGGGGCAAAGGCCGCGCGCAGTCTTGCCCGCAAGCGTTGGTCGCCCTCGCTGTTCGTCGTGCATTTCGGGGCCAAAGGCGACTATCCCGACATCGCGCACCACAGCATATTGTTCGGCCCGCGCTACAAGGGGCTGCTCGACGACATCTATGGCGGCGTGGTGCCCGATGATTTCTCGCTCTATCTCCACCATCCCAGCATCACCGACCCCGGCATGGCGCCGCCCGGCCATTCGACCTTCTACGCGCTCGCCCCGGTCGCGCATCTCGGCAAGGCAAAGGCCGACTGGGACGGCGATTTCGGCGAGCGGTTCGCCGACGCGATCCTCGCCGAGGTTGAACGCCGTGTCGCTCCCGACCTGCGCGCCAATCTCGTCACCCGTTTCCATTATACCCCCGCCGATTTCGGCCGCGACCTGTCGGCGCATCTCGGCAGCGCGTTCAGCCTCGAGCCCGTGCTGTGGCAAAGCGCATATTTCCGGGCGCATAACCGCGACGACGCAATTTCGAACCTCTACTTCGTGGGGGCAGGGACGCATCCGGGCGCGGGAATCCCCGGGGTTGTCGGCAGCGCGAAGGCGACGGCGGCGTTGATGCTCGATCCATAAATCCCGTTCGCCCCGAGCTTGTCGAAGGGCCGTTCTTCCTTCAAAGGCGGAAGGAAAGAAGAGCGGGGCTTCGACAAGCGCAGCCCGAACGAATTTGAAAGCTACGAAGCGATGAAACGCCTTGCCGTCTATTGCGGGTCCGCGACCCCCGAAGATCCGATCTACATCGAAACCGCGCGCCACGTCGGGCGCACCCTCGCCGAGCGCGGGATTGGCGTCGTTTACGGCGGTGGCCGGTTGGGCCTGATGGGCGCGGTCGCCGACAGCGCGCTCGCAGCGGGGGGCGAGGTGATCGGGGTGATCCCCGACGCGCTGGTCGGGACCGAGGTGGCGCATCGTGGCTGCAGCGAATTGCACGTCGTTTCGGGCATGCACGAACGCAAGAAAATGTTCACCGACCTTAGCGACGGCTTCCTGACTATTCCCGGCGGCGTCGGCACGATGGACGAGTTGTGGGAAGCGATCAGCTGGGCGCAACTCGGCTATCATGCAAAGCCGGTCGGGCTGCTCAACGCGGCGGGTTTCTACAACGATCTCATCGCCTTCAACCGGCGGATGATCGAAGTCGGCTTCATCCGCCCCGCGCACGCCGGGATCATGATCGTCGATGCCGGGATCGACGAACTGCTCGACAAGATGGCAAGGTATCAGCCGCACGAGCCGATTTTCGCGATGAAGGCCGACGATCTGTAATGGCAGACACGGGGGGCTATGATGCACAGGCTCTCCACGGCTTCGCGCACGACAGCATCGCGCGCGGGTCGAAAAGCTTCGCGCTTGCGAGCCACCTCTTCGACCGCATCACGCGCGAGCGGGTTTGGCTGCTCTATGCGTGGTGCCGTGCCGCCGACGACCTGACCGATGGGCAGGACCATGGCGGGGCGATGGTCCCGGGGCACGATGCCGCCGCGGCGATCGCAAAAATCCGGGCGTTGACCGATCGCGCCTATGCCGGCGATCAGACGGGCGATCCGGCATTCGACGCGCTCGGCCTCTTGCTCACCGAAATCGACCTGCCGCGCCGGGTCATCGACGACATTATCGCGGGCTTCGAGCTCGATGCCCGCGACTGGCGCCCGCGCAGCGAGGCCGACCTGCTGCGTTACAGCTATCATGTCGCGGGTGCGGTCGGGGTCGCGATGGCGCTAGTGATGGGCGTCGATCCCGCCGACGAGACGACGCTCGACCGCGCTTCCGACCTCGGTATCGCCTTCCAGCTCGCCAATATTGCCCGCGACGTCGCCGAGGATGCCGCCGCCGACCGCTGTTACCTACCCGTCGAATGGATGGTCGAACTCGACATCCCGCCGGGCCAGCACATGCATCCGGCCTTTCGTCCGCGCCTCGCCATCATGGCGAAATGGCTGTCGGAGATGGCCGAGGAATATGAAGCGTCGGCGCGCTGGGGTGCGCGCAAGCTGCCGCCGCGCAGCCGCTGGGCGGTGTTTGCGGCGGCAGGCATCTATGGCGACATCGCGCGCGAAGTGCGGGCGCGCGGCGATCATGCCTGGGATCATCGCGCCGGAACGTCGCTTGTCGCCAAGCTTGGCTGGGTCGCGCGCGCCGGCTGGTCGGTGCTCCGCCGCCCGCCGCAGCGGCGGATCAGCCGCGACGGATTGTGGACACGGCCGCGCCATGAGGAGGCGCCGGCATGAGCACCCTCGAATGGGCCGCGGCGGCGTTCGTGCTGATCAATGTCGCACTCGTCGCGCTGCGCAGCGTGTGGAACTATCCCTTCGCCCTGATTGCCGTCACGCTCTACGCCTTCGTCTTCTATGAAGCGAAGCTGTACAGCGACATGCTGCTCCAGGGATTCTTCTTCGCGTTGAACCTCTACGGCCTCTACGCTTGGGTCCGCGCCCGCGAGGAAAGCGGCATTCCGGTCGGCTGGATGAGCGCGCGGGCGCGCTGGACATGGAGCGGCGTGACGTTGGCCGCATGGTTCGTCTGGAGCGCGACGATGAATCGCTACACCGACGCCGCGGCCCCATGGATCGACGGTGCGATCGCGATGACCAGCATCACCGCGCAATGGCTGCTCGCGCGTCGCCGCGTCGAAAGCTGGTGGCTGTGGATCCTTGTCGATCTGATCGCGATACCGCTTTTCGCGTGGCGCGGGCTCTATGCGACGAGCGCGGTCTATGTGGTCCTGCTCGGCCTGTCGATCGACGGCCTCTTCCAGTGGCGTCGCGCCGCCGCGGCGGGACAGCCGGCATGACGCGGCACATCTGTTTTCACGGCGCCGAAAGCACCGGAAAATCGACGCTTGCCCCGCGCGTCGCGCTTCGCCTTGGCGCGCTCGTCGTCCCCGAATATGGCCGGACCTATGCCGAGGCCAACGGCACCGAGTTCGACGAGATCGACCTGCTCGCGATCTTCGACGGCCATGTCGCGGCGACCAAGGCGGCGCTGGCGCAAAAGCCCGAATGGCTGGTCTCGGACACCGATCCGCTGATGACGCAGGCTTGGGCGATCATGTTGCTCGGTCGCCGCCTGCCCGAGATCGACCTGTGGGAAGACACCGCCGACCTCTACCTCGTCCCCGCAATGGACTTGCCGTGGCAGGAGGACGGCACCCGCCTGTTCGGCAGCGACCTCGCGCGCCGCCAGTTCATGGATGTCGCGATCGGCGAGCTCGAACGGCGGAAACTGCGGTGGGCCTGGGTGACCGGCGACGGCAACGAACGGCTCGAAAGCGCGCTGGCGGCGATTCAGGCCGCGGGTCTCGCCGAATAAGCCTCCCTCAGTTCGCGCTTCAGCACCTTGCCGATCGCGCTGCGCGGGAGTTCGTCGACTACCCTGATCGCACTCAGCCGCTGGGTCTTGCCGACTTTGGCGTTGCAGTCGGCGCGGACGCTTTCCGCATCGGTGCCGGGCTTTAGAACAACGAAGGCGACCGGCGTCTCGCCCCATTCCTCGCTTGGCATGCCGACGACGGCGGCTTCGACGACGCGCTCGTCGGCGAGCAAAATGCCTTCAAGGTCGCTCGGGAAGATGTTGAACCCGCCCGAGATGATCATGTCCTTCGCCCGGTCCATGAGAGTCAGGAAGCCGTCCTCGTCGATCCGCCCGATGTCTCCGTGGCGATAGAAGAGGTTCCCCTCGGCATCGTACCAGTGCATCGCCTTTGTCGCATCGGGCCGGTTGTTGTAGCCGGTCATCATCGCCGGCGAGCGGCCGACGACTTCTCCGACCGACCCCTGCGGTAGCTCGTTGCCGTCCTCGTCGATCACCTTGGCGATATGGCCCGGTGCGGGCTTGCCGACGGTGTGGAGCTTGTCGGGGAATTGATGCGCCTCGAGGATGAAGGCCGCGCCGCCCTCCGTCATGCCGTAGATTTCGACGAGCCCGCCCGGCCAGCGTGCGAGGACATCAGCCTTGAGCGTCGCGGGGAAGGGCGCCGAGGTGCAATATTTCATCACGAAACTGTCTAGGTCGAAGCTTTCGAAATCGTCGAGCGCCATGATGCGGCGATATTGCACTGGGACGAGCATGCAGTTCGTTGCGCGCTCGCGCTCTGCGAGCTCGAGGAAACCGCGCGCATCGAATTTCTTCATCAGCACGACCTGCCCGCCCGAGCCGACGGTCGGCATGAAGCTCGCCATCGTCGTGTTCGAGTAGAGCGGGGTCGACAGGATCGTAACGGCGTTCGGGCCATAGGCGGGGGCGCCGCGCTGGATGTGTTGCCAGCGCATCGCGTGGCTGTGGACGATGCCCTTCGGCGTGCCGGTGGTACCCGACGAATAGATGATGTTGAAGCCGTCGAGCGGCTCGATCTCGACCGACTCGGGCGCCGTCCCCGCAGGCGCCATCCAGCCGTCGAGCGGTACGCCGGCCTCGCTGCCGTCCATCGCGATCCGGTCGCTCGCGGTCACATGCCGGCCTTCGAGGCTGGTGGCGGCGGCTTGATCGAGGAACAGATGGCGCGCGCCGGTGTCGGCGATCATCGCCGCCATCTGTTCGCCGGTGGCGCTGTTGGTGATCAGGCCCGCAACGCCCCCGGCGCGGAGCGTGCCGAGGATCGCCGCCATCTGTTCGACGCTGTTGAGCCCGGCGATCGCAGTGCGGTCGCCCTTCGCGAAGCCGTCGGCCTGCAGCCGCGCCGCGATGCGGTCCATCATTGCGTCCAGTTCGGACCAGCTCAGCCGCCGCGCCGGGTCGGCGGCGGCTATGTCATCAGGGCGTTCGGCCGCGTAGCCGCGGACGAGATCGGGCAGGGTGGCGAAGTCGGTGTCGAGCAATCGGGTACCGGTCATGGCGGCAGGCTAGCACAGCTGGGCGCCGGTGCAATGCCGGGGAAATGGGTTATAAGGAGGGCGCGGATGGAGGCGAACGGGGCGACGAAACGCGAGGACAGGGCGCCGCTGGTCGCATATTTCCATCCCGCGCGTGGCGATTCTCTATACCATGCCGTAACGTCGGCGGGCTGGCGCGCGCATGCGCTCCCGACGCCCGCCTGCGGGCTACGCCGCTGGCTCGATTGCTGCTTCGACATTCTCGTAGTGGATCCGTTTCTGGGCTGGCAGGAGCCTTTCGAGTTCGTGCGGCTCGCGCGCAGCATCGCGGGGCGCCGGCCGCTGTTGGTCCTGTCCGATCGCGATTCGCTGGATGACCGGATGACCGCGCTGACCGGTGGCGCCGACGATACCGCCGGCTGGACGGACAATCTGCCCGAGGTGATCGCGCGGATCGCCAGTTTGATACGCCGCAGCCGGCTGGCCGAAGGGCAGCTTGGCGAGGGAGAGCTTCGAATCGACCTGATCGACCGGCGTGTCGAACGGGCAGGGCGGGTCATCCGTCTGCCGCTGCGCGAGTTCGACCTGCTCGCGAACCTCGCGCGCGTCCCCGACCGTCCGCTGTCGCGGACGGTGCTTTTGAAGGCAGTATGGCGGATCGATTTCGATCCCGGCACCAATCGCGTGGAAGTGCATATGTCGCGGCTGCGCGCCAAGGTCGATCGCGGCTTCGCCTGGCCGATGCTGCAAACGGTGAAGGGGTTGGGATACGCGCTGCGCTCGCGGCCGGAGTAGCCGGCGAATCTCGGTTCGGCTAAATTTGCCGCCCGATTTGACGCTTCTTGACGGCCGGCCTGTCACGGCTTGCAGCTTGCTTGACCGAAAGTTTCAGGTTGCTACTGATCTTCGACAAAGAACAAACGACACTTTGGAGAAGATCGCCTGATGCACCCGTCAGTCCATGCCCAGACCCACCCCGACAAACCTGCCGTCATCGTTGCCGAAACGGGCGAGGCGATCAGCTATGGCGATCTCGACGCTGCGTCGAATCGCGCGGCGCAGCTATTCCGTGCGCGCGGCCTCCGGCATGAGGATGTCGTTGCCTTCATGCTCGAGAACACCCCCCATTATTACGGGCTGACCTGGGGCGCGCAGCGGTCGGGGCTGCGCTATGTATGTATTTCATCGCGCCTGACGCAGGACGAAACGGACTATATTCTCGAAAATTCGGGCGCGAAGATGCTGGTCGTCTCCGCGAGCCTCGCCGCCGGCGCCCAGCAGCTTACAACGCGGATCGAACGCTATTCGATGGGCGGCGATATTCCCGGCTGGGCGCCGATCGAGGATGCGCTAGGCGCGATGCCGGCGGAGCGCATCGCCGACGAACGCGCCGGGGTCGACATGCTCTATTCGTCGGGCACGACGGGGCGTCCGAAGGGCGTCAAGGTCCCGCTCCCCGAAGATCCGGCGATCGACGCCGGAAACAGCCTTGTCATGCTCGCCAATGCGGCGTTCGGGATCAATGCGGACAGCGTCTATCTCTCGCCCGCGCCGCTCTATCATGCCGCGCCGCTCCGCTGGTCCATGACGGTCCATCGTCTCGGCGGCACCGTTATCCTGATGAAGAAGTTCGATCCCGAAGGCGCCTTGGCGGCGATCCAACATTATCGCTGCAACGCCGCGCAGTTCGTCCCGACCCATTTCGTGCGGATGTTGAAGCTGCCGGACGAAATCCGGGCGCAATATGATGTGACGTCGATGAAGAGCGCGATCCATGCCGCGGCGCCCTGTCCGGGCCCGGTCAAGCAGGCGATGATCGACTGGTGGGGACCGGTGCTGCTTGAATATTATGCCGGGTCCGAAGGCAATGGCATGACCTTCGCGACCAGCCAGGACTGGCTGACACACAAGGGCACCGTCGGCCGCGCGCTCAACGGAATCGTTCATATCGTGGGCGAGGATAACGAGACCGAAGTGCCGGTGGGGGAAGAAGGCGCGGTCTTCTTCGAAAGCGAAAGCGTCTTCGAATATCATGACGATCCCGAGAAAACCGCATCGAGCCGCAATTCCAAAGGCTGGTCGACGCTGGGCGATGTGGGCAAGCTCGACGAGGATGGCTTTCTTTACCTGACCGATCGCAAGAGCTTCATGATCATCTCGGGCGGGGTGAACATCTATCCGCAGGAGATAGAGAATCATCTCGTGACCCATCCGAAAGTCGCCGACGTCGCGGTCGTCGGCGGTCCGCACGAGGAGATGGGCGAGGAGGTGATCGCGGTGGTTCAGCCTGCCGACATGGCAGACGCGACCGACGCCTTTCGCGACGAACTGATGGTCTATGCGCGCGAGAAGCTGTCGGGGGTAAAGATCCCGCGCCGGATCGACTTCCTCGAAGCGCTGCCCCGCCATGATACGGGCAAGCTCTACAAGCGGCTGCTGCGCGATCAATATTGGGACAAGGCGAAGGCGGGCGCCTGAGCATGGCGGACCGCGTCGAGTTCTTCTTCGATCTGTCGAGCCCGTGGACGTGCCTTGCCTTCCACAATCTGCCCGCTGTGCTCGGCCGCACGGACGCCACGGCGCGCTATCGCCCGATCCTCGTGGGCGGCGTGTTCAACGCGGTCAATCCCGCCGTCTATGCGGCGCGCGAGCAGGCCGACAACCGGCGGATGGCGCATGGCTGGAAGGTGCTGAAGGATTGGGCGCGGCTTGCGGGCGTACCGATGAATTTCCCGTCGCAATGGCACCCCGCGAAGAGCGTTCACGCGATGCGCTTCTGCTGCGCGATCGAGGATGATCAGGACGCCCTCGTGCGCTTTGCCGGCATGGCGTTCGCGAGCTATTTCGGTGCCCAGGAAAATCTCGACGATCCCGATGTGCTCGAAGCGGCCGCCGATGCCGCGGGGCTTGACGGGGCAGCGATCCGCGCGGCATCGACTGCCGACGGGGTGAAGGCCCGGCTGCGCGCGAACACCGAGGAGGTCGTCGCGCGCGGCGGCTATGGATCGCCGACGATCTTCGTCGATACCGCCGACATGTATTTTGGCAACGACCAGCTTCCGTTGGTCGAGGCCGCGCTCAAAAGGACTCTCCCATGAAGGACCGCATTTCGATCACCATGCTGGAGGACGGCATTGCCGACGTCCGGCTGATCCGCGCCGACAAGATGAACGCGCTCGACGCGAAGATGTGGTCGGCGCTCGCCGAGGCTGTCGACGAACTCAAGGCAAAACCGGGTCTGCGCGTCGTCGTACTGTCGGGCGAGGGGCGCGCCTTTTGCGCGGGTCTCGACTTGTCGAGCCTCAGCGCCGATCGCGACCCGGGCGCGAGCAGCGCGGGCGGGTCGCTCTCCGACCGCACGAAGGGCATCGCGAACAACGCCCAATATGCGGCGTGGGGGTGGCGCGAGCTGCCGGTCCCTGTGATCGCGGCGGTCCACGGCGTCGCCTTTGGTGCGGGCAGCCAGATCATGGCGGCGGCTGACATCCGCATCGTCCATCCCGATACGCGCCTCGCGATCATGGAGATGCGCTGGGGTCTCGTCCCCGACGTCGCGGGCATGGCGCTGTGGCGCACGCAGGTCGCCGACGATGTGCTGCGCGAGATGATCTATACCAATCGCGAATTCACCGGTTCGGAAGCGAAGATCCTCGGCTTTGCGACGCATGTGTCCGACGATCCGCTCGCGAAGGCCATGGAGCTGGCCGCGACGATCGCGAACAAGAATCCGCATGCGATCCGCGGGGCCAAGCGACTGTGCAATATGCTCGCCGACGCGAGCGATGCCGAGATTTTGCAGGCGGAAAGCGACGAACAGGTCAAGGTCATCCGTACCCCCAACCAGATGGAGGCGGTGCTGGCGCATATGCAAAAGCGGAAGCCCGACTTCGCGGATTAACCGTCGAGCAAAGTCAGAAAGCGCGCCGCGTTGTGCCAGTCGGCCTCGCGACGCGCGCGCGCTTGCTGCGCTTCGCTGTCGGCGCCCCAACGACGTTCCTGATAAAGCTCGTCGAGGCTGACCGCGTCCCACAAGACGGCCGCCGAAAACGCCTTGTCGGCGAGCGCGAGCGCCGCGACGAGCGATCCCCCGATCGTCACGATCGGGGTTAGCGCGGCAAGGCGGAAAGGATCGTGGGCGAGCAGTGCGGCGCGGAGCGCGGCGACGGTCGCCGGGGGCTGGTCGACGGGGAGCACCCCTTGCGCGAGCGTGAACTCGATATTGTAGCGCGCCTCGGCCCATGCGAGCAGCGGATTCCATACGGCCGCCTGTTCGGCCTGCAATATAGCGTCGCGGTCGTCGCGGTAGCAGAGAAGGTCGCTGTTTGCGTAGGCGGCAATCGGCTCGGCGAAAGCGGCCGGATCTGGGATCGCGAGGTCGATTGCGGCGTTCGCGAGGCCGGTCATCGGCATCGAGCCAGGGTCGATCGTCTCCCGCTGTGCGTCCCATTCGGCGGCGATCGCGTCGGCGAGCGCGCGGCTCGTCACGACCAGCGGCGCGCGCTGGGGTGTGCGGACGGGCCGCTCGTCGAGCGCAAGACCCCAGCCGTCGCCTTCGGGAACGACGGCGGCCTGTTTCCAGAAGCGCTTCACAGCTCTTTGGGCGATCGCCAGCGCCGCGCGAGGATGCGCGGCATGACCGCAAAGTCGAACGCCCCGATCAGGACGACCGCGACGCCGATCCAGCGGTCGGCCGGCTGTCCCATGATCGTCCACGCACCGCGGATCAGCACGAACCCGGCAAGAATGAAGAGCGCCCCTATCAAGCGCATCGAGGACAGCGCGAAGAAGCGCTTTTTGGCGAGAGCGTCGTCAGCCTGAGTCATGTCGTGCCCTTATTGCCGCCGAGCTCGCGCATCAAATGGGCGAGCGCGCCATGCCCGCTCGCCTCGATCCCCGCAGCGACGCGTTCGCGCTCGTCCGGCGATTTATTCTGCGACAGCTTCAGGGTCGATCGCCACGCGACAATCCGCATCTCGAACCCCGTAATCGCGGTCGTCATTCGGCTGAACAGTGCGGGGTTCATCTTGTCGCGCGTCCAGGGCGGGTTCGCGCCGACGCGCACTTCATGATGTGCTGACAGCGTGTCGAGTTGGGCGACAAGCTCCGCATCGTCGAGCTTGCGGAGCGTGCCTTCCATCTCGATTGCCACATAATTCCACGTCGGTACCTGATCGGCGGCCGCATACCAGCTCGCACTGACATAGGCGTCGGGACCCTGCACGACCGCAAGTGCCCTCGCGCCGTCCAGATGTTTCGTCAGCCCGTTGCCGCGCGACAGGTGGAATTGCAGCGTTTTGGCATCGTCGCTCAGCACCACCGGCGCGTGCGCGACGCGCGGACCGTCGGGCGTGTCGGCGAAGATCCCGGCGAACGCGATTTCACGCACGAACAGCGCGGGCAGTTCGTCCTGCTGCGAACGGAATTTGGGATCGGGGTGCATCAGCGCGTCCTGGGCCGGCGCGGCTTCGCGGGCGCGGACCGCTTGGCCGCGGGTTTACCGGGCCTTGGCTTCGCCTTGGGCTTGCCTACCTGATCGGTCGGCTTGCTCGTCGCGGTGCGCCCGCGCCGTTCGCCGCGGCGGGCTTTGCGGATCTGCTTGCTGTGCGCCTTTGCCGCTGCCTTGGCGGCCGCCTTCGGCGGCGGCCCCTTGGGCATATCGTCGGTGTCGATCACGCCGAGCAGCGGATCGAAGCCGAGCGAATCGAGGCTGGCAGCGAAATGTTCGGGCACTTCGGCGCTGACATCGATGCGGCCGCCATCGGGATGGTCGATGCGCAGGCGGCGGCTGTGGAGGTGCAGTTTCCGGCTGATCGTCCCGGTCAGGAAGGCCGTCTTGCCGCCATATTTGCCATCGCCGACGATCGGATGGCCGATCGCTGCCATATGGACGCGGAGCTGATGCGTGCGCCCCGTCAGTGGTTGCAGTTCGACCCACGCCGCGCTGTTCCCGGCGCGCTCGATGATGCGATAGCGAGTCTTCGACGGCAGGCCTTTTTCATCGACGTGCATCTTCTCGCCGCCCGATCCGGGCTGTTTGGCAAGCGGCAGGTCGATCTCGCCCTGCGCGATGTCGGGCACCCCGACGACGATCGCCCAATAGGTCTTGCGCGCGCTGCGGTTCGAAAAACTCTTGGCGAAATAGGCGGCGGCACGCGGCGTCCGCGCGATCAGCAAGGCCCCCGACGTGTCCTTGTCGAGCCGGTGAACCAGCTTCGGGCGCACCGGTTCGTCGAATTTCAGCGCATCGAGCAACCCGTCGACATGCTGTTCGGTCTTGGTGCCGCCCTGCGTCGCGAGACCGGGCGGCTTGTTGAGCACCAGTGCCCCCGCGTCGCGGTGGATCAGCATCGATTCGGCCAGTTCGACATCGGCATCGGTGAGCGGACGGCCCTTCCGCGCGGGACGCGCCGCCGTTTCCACCGGCGGTGTCGGCATGACCAGCGTCTGTCCCGTCTCGATGCGGTCCGATACGTCGGCCTTCCTGCCATCGAGCGTCAACTGACCCGACCGCGCCCACCGCGCGAGCAAAGCGTGCGGGGTTCCGGGGCGGTGGCGCTTGAACCAGCGGTCGAGGCGGATGCCGTCGTCCTCTTCGGCAATGGTGGCTCCGTCCATAGCCTTGTTATCCTTGCTCATGCCGGGATCTGCCGCATCGCGAGCATCCCGAGTCCGCAGAGGGCGATGCCGACGATCACCGACGCCAGGACATAGGCGGCCGCCTGCGTAACCTGTCCGCGCTCGAACAGCATCCAGAATTCGAGGCTGAACGACGAAAAGGTCGTGAACCCGCCGAGGATGCCGACGCCCAGGAACAAGCGCGTCGTGTCGCTGCCGCCGCTGCGTGCGAGCCAGCCGATCAGCAGGCCCATCAACAGGCTGCCGGCGATGTTGATCGACAGCGTCCCCCACGGGAAACCGGGGCCGAGCCGCGCGAGCACGATCTGGCCGATCAGGTGCCGCGCGCCGGCGCCGATCGCGCCGCCGACCATGACTGGGAAAAGTCCGTTCATGCCGACCGCCCTAGCCGCAAATGGGCGCGCCGCAAAGCGGGCGCATTATCTATGCGTCGGGTGCGGTCATCGCCCCCGCGGGGCGTTCGTGCGTCGCGCGCCAGTTGGCGGGCCGCATAAAGTCACCCTGCCAGATCCCGCGCCGCCGGGCCTGCGCTTGGGCTTCCTCGATCATATAGGCGTCGCCGGTTGCAACCGCCCAGCCGGAGCGCACCATTTCGGCGCCAAGGTCGATGCCGTCCGGTTCGGGCCTTGTCCGGCACGTCGCCAAGGTGCGGCCATAACGGTCCTTCGCCATAAAGTCGCAATGGAGCGGGCCGCGTCCCGCGAGACGTTCGAGCGCGCCTCGGGCGTCGCGACCGCAGGGCCAGCGGCCTGCGTCGGCGCGGGCGCAATCTTGCCGATATTCAACCGCGTCGATCCCGGCAAGGCGAATCGTCGTTGCGCCGCCTTGCCCCTCGCGCACGGTCAGGCTGTCGCCGTCGATCACATGGACAAGCGGGACTTGTATGGCGGGCGTGGGGGTCGCGGTCCAGACGACGAAAGCGAGCGCCGCCAGCAGGAGCAACGCCCCGACCGACCGAAAACGACGGCGCCAGCGCATGCGGGTGACGGGCGACAGCGGCATAGGAATCGACTGGCCCCCAGGCATCGTCTTGGCAAGTGCGAAGAAACGATTGACGATGAGAACAAAGAGTGTCCATATTGGATGAATTCTCGGGCGCGCGCCCTGAGGCGGCTCATCCTCTCCGCTCACTTGGGTCCGATATGGCGGCAGATAGGAACGAACAAAAGGTGAATATCGCCGGAATGACGACATAAGGGCGCCGGGACGGAGCGAAGGATAGGGGACGCGATATGGACCAAGCAATTCGGATGCTTTCAGGAACACCCGCTTTCACGTATCGTGGAAGCGAACAAGGGCAGAAAGCGCATCCCGGGGGCAAGTCGTCGGTGCTTTTCGTGGGTCCGCCCGCGATTGGCGCCGAGCTGATAAAATGTGATGATATCGACTTTGCTTCGGTCTCGATCGACGAAGCGCTCGAGCATTTGCACGCACCGGTGAGCGTCGACCTTCTGTGGCTGGCCTCGGCTGACACGATCGATCCGCCGGTCATGACGAAATTTGCGCGCGCGCTGGCGGGCAGGAATATCAATCTGGTGTGCGAAATCACGCTGGACACGATCGATGATGTGGCGGCGGCCGTGCCGTCCGAGGTTCGCGTCGAATGGTTGGTGGGGGCGGATGCGACCGACAGGCAGATCGCCTTGGCCGCGGCGCGCCGCCGCACCGGAGATCAGCACGTCCAGGAAGTCACGCGCGATCCCGCGATGGAGCGCATCGACCGGTTGCAGGAGGAAGTGGCGCGCATTTCGCGCCTGATCGGCGATCTTGCGGGGCAGCGTGGCGGTCTGGCAGGCACGCCGGCACCCTATGCGCCCGCGAATGGGGAGGATTATGGGGCCTACCCGCGACAGGTTCGTGCGCCGGCACGCGACTTTGCGGCAACGCCGCGCAGCTTCGTCCCCGAGGAGCGTACGGTTGACCGTCAGCGTGCGAAGGCGGTACGCCGGATGCTGCGCCAACGCCGTATGCGCGAACAATATTTTCCCGCCGACCTGTTTGCCGATCCGGCGTGGGACATGCTGCTCGATCTCTATGCCGCACGCCTCGAACGTCAACCCGTGTCGGTGTCGAGCCTCTGCATTGCCGCCGCGGTTCCTGCGACCACCGCGCTTCGCTGGATCAAGACAATGACCGACGCGGGGCTGTTCCTGCGCGAAGCCGACCCGCTCGACGGCCGCCGCATCTTCATCGCGCTGTCGGAAGGCGCGTTCGACTCGATGGCACGTTATTTCGAGGCGCTCGAGGAATAGCGCGCGCTTGCCAGAGCGGACGGCTTGTGGCAGGGGCGCGGCTTCCCTTCGGGGGCGCTTAGCTCAGTTGGTAGAGCATCTCGTTTACACCGAGAGGGTCGGCGGTTCGAGCCCGTCAGCGCCCACCATCCGTCACTATTTGATTGATATGTTCGCTATGGACGGCTGCCGGCCGTCAAGGATAGCGGTCACGACGTCGGACGCGAGATGCGCGGGGCGAAGGGGCGCGCATCAACATCGATAATCTCGTCAAGCGCGCCGACGCGGACCTTGCCTCGATGCGGAATTTCGCCGCGATAGATGCCGTTGCGCAGCATCTGGTAGAGTAGGCCGCAGGCGAAATTCCTGTCGCCGGCATGGCGCCGATCCTTGATATCATGGGACTTCGTCAGAACGACTTCCGCTTGGCGCCAGCGTCGTAACCGCGTGTTTTTAGAAGAAGATTGCCACGGAATATACGGAGACTTCGGTTCTTCCGGGCCTGAACTCGCAAGCGGGCTTTCATTCGCGCAACCAGTCCGCCCCAAAGATAATTAGAGTGTAAAAAATTGTCCGCTTCGGGCATCGATGGTTCGATTGACGCGCTCAGGGTGGGGGCATGGCTGGCGAACAAAAAATTCTGATCGTTGACGATCACCAGATCACGCAGGCCGGCCTGCGGATGCTGTTTCAGGCGCATCCCGAATATACCGTCGTCGGGGCTCTCGACCGCGGTGCCACGGTGGCAGCTTTCGTCCAGTCACAGCCGGTCGATCTTGTCATCCTCGATCTCAACATGCCCGACGTGAAAGGCATCAACATCCTGGCCGAGATCGTCGGTTCGCGCGACATGACGGTGATCATCCTGACCGGCGAAAGCGCATATGGCGAGGTCGATTATGCACTGAAACTCGGTGCGCGGGCCGTGGTGAGCAAGTCCGATCCAGCCGAAGAAGTCATCGCCGCGTGCGAGGCGGCGCTTGCCGGCGAACTATATATTTCGCCGCACATGCGCGACGCGCTCGGCCGCCATCGCCAGCCGTCGGTCGCCCTTTCTTCGCGGCAAATGGCGATTCTTCACTATCTGGCGCAGGGCGAGAGCAACAAGGAAATTGCCTATCGTCTGTCGATCGCGCAGCCGACTGTTTCGTTCCATATCGCCGAACTCAGGCGCAAGCTCGATGTGCCGAACAACCGCAAGATCGTCGAGCGCGCGCAAGAGCTAAATATTCTCTAATCTTGCTGCAAAAGCGGGATAATCGAGCAATTCGCGGCACAATGGCTTGATCATCATCAACCCGACCTGATCGCTCAGTCGACTGCGCGTCACCGTCGTATCGTCATAGCTCACGGCGATGATGCCTCGTTTCGGGACCGTCGTGGCGGCCAGCGCGGTATCGAACGCCGCGCGCTGGTCGAAGTCGAGGACCAGCCAGTCCGGAAGGCTTGTTTCGATAGCTTGTGCATCGCACGGGGTGACAGCCGGCCAGGCACAGGGCAGCAGGATGCGGATATGGGTTCCGCCCGCATCCGACGACAGGATTTCGAGCGACCCCGACAAACGTTCAATGAGCCGCTTGGCGGACCGGAATCCCGAGCCGGTGCCGCCCGCTCCGGCGTGCCCGCGCAGCCGCCCGGTGTCGTCGCCGTTCAGCGCGCGCATGATCTCGGGCGGCATGCCCCTGCCGCTGTCGCGGATGTGGATCGCCGCGCCGCCCGCCTCCATGCCAAGGGTCAGGCTGGCGCCACCGCGATCGGTATAATGATAGCAATTGCTGAGCAGGTTCGCGAGCGCACGCATCAGCAGCGGCTTGTCGGATACCAGTATCACTTCCCCCTCGACTTCGACGGCAAGCGAAAGCTTCTTGCCTGCAAAGAGGGTACGAAACATCATGGCCAGCGGTTCGACGAGCGCGTTGCCACGAAAGCTGGACAGGGCGAGGAATTCGGTGTCGTGCCCGACGATATTGGCGCCCGAAATCGTCGTCGAGACGATCTCGTTCAGATAATCGGCCGAACTTTGCAGCATCGCGGTCAACTCGCCGTGGGCGCTCGCGCCGTCGCCGCGCTTCAGCACCCCGATCGCACTGTTGAGCGCGAGGATTACCTGGCGGCTGTCATGCCCCGAAGCGTGCAAAAGAGCGTTCTGGCTGTTGACCGTTTCGAGCGCGAAGGCTTTTTCTTCGGCCAGTCGCGCCGCTTGTTCGCTGATGGCCACGCGTTCCTCCATCGAGCGAGCATAGTTGGAGTCTGCTTCTAGCTTGTCGTTCTGGATCTTCTTGAGATTGAGTCCGAGAGCGAGTGTCACCATCAGCGATTCCAAAAGTCCGACGGGTCCCGAGAGATGCCAGTTGATCGGCAGCCACGAGAATATCCCCATAGACGCCACCGCGGCATAGACGATGAAGGCGGCAAGGCTGCCCCAGCCAACAAAGAGCGGCCACAGCTGGCGCCCGAGCTGTTTCATGGCGGCAAAGCCGATGAAGGGCAGGAACAGCGCGACAGCGACCGCAACGAACCAGCCCCCGATGTGGAGCGCAGCGCGCAAGCCCGGCGGATAGAGCCCCAGCCCGGGCTGAAGCAGCATGATTGCGAGCGCCGCGCCGATCAGGATACGGAGCACAAGGTCCCGCCTTGGAAAACGACGCCGGGTACCGACGAAGCTGCGCCCGAACTGGGCCATGGCGGCAGCGAAGCCGCATTTGAATATATCTTCGACCGCGACCCCGACAAGCGGGCGGTCGGCCAGGAAGAAAATGGTGAAATATCCCTCCGAATGAACGGTATTGAGGGCGAAAAAGGCCTGAGCGACGGCGAGCCAGATGAATTCGCGGTGACCGGTGATCGAGAAGAAAAGGAAATTGAGCAGGATCAGCACAATCACCGCTATCACGACCCCCGAAACCATCGCGATATTCTCGCGTCTCGCTTTGAAGAAGCTGCCGTAGGTTTCGATTCTGAGCGGCATATAGGTCGAGTTTTCGGACAGGAAATCGATAATGAGGATTTTCTCTTGGCCCGGATCCAGCACCAATTCGCTGCTGAAAGCCTGATAGGTCCGCAGGTTGCGGCTTGCGGCTGCGGCGTCGGCACCGTCGACGGTGAGATCGAGGCGTCCGTCCCGCGCCTCATAGAGACGAAAATATTTGAGCGAACCACGTCCGGTCGTGAAAATCCATGCGGCGCTCCGGTTCCCGGCATTGCGCACGCGGACGAGGGCCGTCGTTTTGGTTCCGGGCGGACCGAAGTGGGTTGCCTTTCCGCGGATCGGGACAAGCGGCGATGCGAGAAGCGCATCGAGCCCGGTCGCCGCAGGATCGCCGAGGTTCCGGGCATAGCGGATGTAGGGGGTGAGCGATGGCGCGTCTTTTCCCGCCTGCAGATCGAGAAGCGGGAGCTCTGCGGCGCGCGCTTCGGCAAGACCGAAAGCGGCAAGCAGCGCGAATAGGTGCAGGATGGCGCGGAATCCGTATGGCATGATTAACTTTCGTCGCCATCTGTTAAGCCAAAGTCAAATTTCATTGGAATCAATGTGGTGGCGTGTCGCCGCGGTTTTCCGCGCCTTGCGGCACAAGCGAACGTCGCGAAGCCGGCCACCCTAAAAAACATTGGGTAGACGCTCGCTCTCGCGGTCCACTAGCTGACCTCGCAAATGTTCGAAGGCGTTCGACGTTATTCGATCATGCGGGACGCACGAACATGGCGGAGGGTTTGACACGGCGACGCCATGCGTCCGCCGCCGCCCCTTCGCACACTATGGTGAATCGAGGGGAATCCTGATGATGTCGAATATTTCAAAATCGCGCCTGCTCGCGACGAGCGCGATTGCCGGGCTATCGATTCTGCAACTCGCCACGCCGGCGCAGGCACAATCCTTCGGCGTTCACAACGATCAGCCCGATACGCTGGAAATCTTGGTCGGCGAGGACGAAGAAATCGTCGGCGACGACATCGGCATCTATGCCGACAACGGTGCGGTAATCGTCGATAATGCCGGCACTATCCGCGGCAACGGCACGGGGCCGGGTGGGCTGGACAGCCGCCCGAGCGGCGGGATCGTGATTGCACAGCCCGGATCGGTCATCACCAACAGCGGGGAGATCAGCGGCGCCGCGAACGGTATCGCCACCTCCTATTTCTTCAGCGAAGACGAAAATGACGACGAATTGCCGCCCGAAGCGCGCGCCGCCGATACCGTTGTCGTCAACACTGGCCTGATCAGCGGCGAAGCGGGTGCCGGAGTGTCGCTGACCGGTGGTGGCAGCGTGACCAACGACGGCACGATCCGCGGCGTCAACGGCTTTTTCGGGAGCGGTATCAACGGGATCGGTGTGGCGATTTCGGAATTCCCCGATGCGGTCGCCGAGGGCGTCGACGGCATCGGCACGATCATCAATAATGGCGAGGGCGTGATCGAGGGACAGACTTTCGGGGCGGTTCTCGCGGGCGGCGGAACGATCGAAAACAGCGGCATCATCCGCGCGACGGGGCAATATAATCCAACCATTCCGGGTACTCAGACCCCGATCGCCATCGTGATGGGAGCGACGCCCGACCAGCAAGGCCGTAGCGCGACGCTGACCAACGACGGTCTCGTTCAGGGCTTCCTCGGCATTGTGGCGGGGGGATCGCTCGAAACCGTCACGATCGAAAACAGCGGCGTCATCAATGGGCAGGCCCTCGGCATTATGGGGTCGTCCGCGGGGGCGCTTGTCATAAACAATAACGAGGACGGGCAGATCCTCGCCGGCGGCAACGTGGTTACAGCCGGTACCAGCACGCTGACGCTGAACAACGCCGGCCTGATTCGGAGCCAGAACCAGATCGGCGTCAATGTCCAGAGTGCCAATGCGGTGATCGACAACAGCGGTACGATCATCGGCAAGGCCTTCGGGATTACGACCACCGCGTTCCAGGCCGCGTCCGACGTGTCGGTGCATAATGCCGTGAATACTTCGGTGACCAACAGCGGGCTTATCCGAGGCGAGACCGACGACGGCGTCCGCCTGATCGGCGGCGGTAGCGTCACCAACAGCGGCACGATCGAAGGCGTCAGCAGCACCCCCTCCACACTCGCCGACGGCGTGTCGATGTTCAGCTTCGCAGGGCAGGATCTGTCGGGCGTATCCGCCATCGGTACTCTGACCAACACCGAGGATGGCACCATCCGCGGCGATCGCTATGGCGCGATCATTTCGGGCGGCGCGGTGATTGAGAATGAGGGATTGATTACCGGCAATGCAGGCGGCCTCTACGTCCAGACCAATACTCTGGTTGAAACCGGCAAGACTGCGTCGGTGACGAACAGCGGCACCATTTCGGGCGGCAACAGCATCATCTTCGGCAGCAACCTCGAATCGTCGGAACTCGTCAACAGCGGCAATCTGATCGGGACCACCGGTTTTGCGGTAGCCAATGGTTCTTTCGGCCGCCTTTCGATCACCAATGCAGAGGGCGGGGTGATCGAAGGTGCGACGATCGGCGTATATGACGACGAGGGCGGCATCGATCTCGTCAACGCGGGCACGATCCGGGGCAATGGAAGCTATGACGGGTTTAACGAAACGCCGCACGGGGGTGTTTCGATCGTCGGCGCACCCTCGACCGTCGAAAACAGCGGCACGATCTCCGGCGCTGGTGCCGGCATCACCACCGCTTATTATTACAATGTCGAAACCGGCCAAATCGAAGGACGCGCCACCGGTACGGAGGTGATAAACAGCGGCACTATTTCGGGCGAGAGTAACGATGGCGTCCGCCTGATCGGCGGCGGCAGCGTGACCAATTCGGGCGTGATCAGCGGCGCCGGCCGCGCTGACGCCGATGGTGTCTCGATGTACGCCTATAACGACCAGGCGAACGAGGATTACAGCGCGCTCGTCGCCAACGAAGAAGGCGGGTCGATCACCGGTGAGCGTTTCGGTATCATTCTGTCGGGCGGCGGCACTGTCGATAATGCCGGAGAGATCACCGGCATCGCCGGCGGCGTCTTCATCCAGGGAACGGCACTCAACACCGATCCAAACGAGTACCGTAGCGGCCTTACCGCGAGCGTGGTCAATTCGGGTACGATCCGCGGAACCGGCAATCTGGGCGGCAGCGGAGGCGGCGGCTATGGCGTCGGCTTTGGCAGCGACATGTCGAGCGCCACTCTGGACAACAGCGGCACCATCGTCAGCGATTTTGGCGCGGGCGTCTCGCAAGGGTCGCGCGCCGACGTCATTGTCACCAATGCGCAAGGCGGGACGATAACCGGCGCAACGTCGGGTATCTATTCCTTCGCAACCGGCACGCTGGCGGTGAACAATGCAGGCACTATCCGGGGTGAAGGCAGCTATGACGGCTTCGCCGCGCCGCCCGACGCGGGCATCACGATCGCGACCGCTTCGTCGAGCGTGACGAATAGCGGTACGATTTCGGGAGCCGGTGGAGGGATTACCACGGCCTATCAATATGACGAGGACGTCGATGCGCTCGTGGGCATCGCGATCGGCACCGAAATCACCAACAGCGGCACGATCACGGGCGAATCAAATGACGGCGTCAGGCTGATCGGCGGCGGTGTCGTGACGAACAGCGGGTCGATCACCGGCTCCGGGAATCAATTCGCTGACGGCGTCTCCATGTACGCCTATGATGGCCAGGATGCAGCAGGGTTCACCGCGAGCGTCGTCAACAGCGAAGGCGGCGCAATCAGCGGCGATCGCTTCGGCGTCATCCTGTCGGGTGGCGGCTCGGTTGAGAACGCGGGCACGATCGACGGCACCGTCGGTGGCGTCCTCATCCAGAGCGACCTCGCCGATACCACGGGGCTCACCGGCGTCTTTACCAACAGCGGCACCATTTCGAGCGCCGAGGGCGCAGCGATCATCGCTCATGTTCAATCGACCGTTACGAATTCGGGGACAATCAACGGCGGAGGCGGCGTCGCGATCCAACTCGACGCCTATGACGACAATGTGATCCTCCGTACCGGCAGCGCGATCACCGGCCTCGTCGACGCGGGTGAGGGGGCCGACAAACTGGTCCTCGACGGCGACATATTGGATCTCACCGAAGCGCAACGGCTTACCGCCGCCACGGGGTTCGAGGAGTTGCAGGTCGCGGCGGGCTATTGGTCGACATCGGGCGTAGTCGGCGAATTCGGTCACGTGGCGATCGACGAAGGAGCGGCGCTTCAGGTCAATGAGGTGACGGTCGGGGGCGAAGCCGACTCGCCGATCCTGACCTCTTCGGTTGTTACCAACGGTCTCCTCGTGCTGAACTTCGGCGACGACGATACCGTCTCCAGCCTCGACGAACTGACGATCAGCGGCAGCGGCAAGTTGCAACTGATCGGCGACGCGGTGTTCACGCTCGATACCGATACGATCGGCCATACCGGCGGCACAATCGTCTCGAACGGGGGGCTCGTGCTCACCGGGCTGTTGCTCGGGGACGTCAAAACCGAAGGCGACGGCTATTTCGAACTCGGCGCCGGAGGCACCGAAGGCAGCTTCGAGGGCAACATCGTCAACGACGGCCGTTTCGTCTTCAACCGGTCTGATGATTACGACTTCCTCGGCGCTTTTTCGGGCAGCGGTACGCTCGACAAGCTCGGCGACGGCACGCTTACCTTCATGGGCGATTACGCGTTCCAGGGGATCACCCACATTCTGGGCGGCGCGGTCCGCATCGGCGGGACGATCGACCCGGAAACCGAGTTCGATCTTGGTGCCGGCGGTTCGCTCGATATCACCGGGAAGGACCAGACGATCGGTGGATTGTCGGGCGACACCGGATCGCAGGTTACGCTTGGCGAGAACCAGCTGACCGTCGATCAGGAGAGCAACACGGAATTCGCGGGCACGATTTCCGGCAGCGGCGGCTTCGTGAAAACGGGCAGCGGCACGCTCAATCTGTCGGGCGACAGCGACTACACCGGGCCGACGTCGGTCGACGGCGGCAAGCTTGCGGTTAACGGTTCGATCGTCTCCAACGTTACAGTCAACGCGGGCGGCGCGCTGGGCGGCAATGGCAGCGTCGGATCGACCACGATCAACAGCGGTGGTGCGCTGGCGCCGGGGAATTCGATCGGCCGCCTCACCGTCAACGGCGATCTCGATTTCGCGGCCGGTTCGGTCTACGAGGTGGAGGTCAATGCGGCAGGCCAAGGCGACCGCGTCGACGCAACCGGACTCGTCACGATCGACAGCGGCGCCAGCGTCGCGGTTCTCGCCGAGAATGGCGACTATAAGGGCCGTACCGACTATGTGATCGTCACCGGCGCCGGCGGTATCGACGGCACCTTCGGGTCGGTGACCAGCGACCTCGCCTTCCTCGATCCGCTACTGCGCTACAGCAGCACGGCGGTGACGCTGTCGCTCTATCGCAACGATGTCGATTTCGCCGACGTGGCGGTGGGCTTCAATCAAGCCGGCGTGGCCGCGGCGGTGCAATCCCGCGGCATCGACGACCCGCTGTACGAGGCGGTGGTGAACCAGAACGCGGCAGGCGCACAGGCCGCCTTCGGCGACCTGTCGGGCGAAATTTTGGCGAGCACGATCAGCGGGCTGACCGACGACAGCCGCCACCTGCGCAATGCGCTCTACGGGCTGACCGGGCCTGAGGACGCCAGCATGTTCGTCTGGGGCTCGGCCTTTGGAGGCTGGGGCGATTTCGACGCCAAGGCGGGCTGGTCGGGAATGAAGACCGACCACAAGGGACTGGTTACCGGCATCGGTTATGGCGGCAAAGGGTTCGCCGCAGCGCTTTCGGCCGGAATCGGCAATAGCGACTTCCGCTTGGGCGGACGAAGCGACCGGGCCAAGGCCGACAGCAAATATCTGGCCGCGCACATGACTTATGGCACTGGTGCGGGTTTCCGGGCGGCGGCAGGCCTGGCCTACGGCTGGCACGATGTCGATACGGTGCGCACGATCGGCTTCGCGCCGCTTGTGCAGACGCTCGAATCGAACCGCGATGCGAACACATTGCAATTGTTCGCGGAGGCCGGATATGACGTGAAAGCGGGAAGCCTGGCGCTCACCCCCTTCGCCCGCATCGCGCATGTTCGCACGACAAGCGATGCTTTCGTCGAGACGGGCGGCAATGCCGCGCTCGCGCTCGCCAAGGCCGAGCAGGAAACCACTTTCCTCAGCTTGGGCGCGAAGGCACGTTTCAACGCCGACCAGCCGGGCTTCCAGCCCTATCTGTCGGCGGCGTGGAACGGCGCGTCGGGCGATCGCGGCGCCCCGGCCCTGGCCGGCTTCGCGACGGGCGGCGGCAGCTTCGCGTTGCTCGGCACGCTCATTCCGAAGAATTCGGCCGAGATCGAGGCGGGCTTCGATTACTCGAGCGGCAATTTCCGCATCGGTGCCGCGTACAGCGGAACGCTCGCGTCGGATCGTAGCACACACGGTGTACGGATAACTGCGCGGGTCGCCTTCTGACCACACTACCCCGGTTGAGTGAACGACTGCGCAGTTCGGGGCCGAGGCAGGGTCAAACGCTTCGGCCCCGTTCGACCGTAAAGATATTCGAAGCTCGTTGCGACCCCGAGCGGAGAATGGGTTCACGGCAGTGGTTGCCGGGAATCCGAAAGGGCTCGCCTCCGGGCGGGCCCTTTCAATTTTTCGGAAACCGAAGGCCGCGCCAACACTCCCGACGGTCGGGCAGTTCCTCGTGACGGTTTCGCGCGTGACTTGGCGATAGGCTAGGGAGCCGTCGAACGCGCCTTGCGTGACCGCCACACCATCGCGAGCGTGAAAAGGCCGATCCCTGCCCAGACGATATTGAGGACGGCCGATGGAATAGCGCCGTTGTAGCCCGAATTGACAATGAATCCGACCGCCCCGAAGACGTTCATCCATTGATAGATATAGCTCTGTGCCTCGATCCGGCCGAGCGAGAGCAGGACATAGGCGCCGAGGATCAGCACTGCGGCCGCCCATCCAACGATCTCGATGACGAGCGGCAATACATCCATGGCGTACACTTCCTCAGCTCGCCACGCGTTCGATCGCCTCGACGGCATCTTTCGCATCGCGGAGGCCAAGGCCGGTCAAATCGCGCAGCCGCTTGATCGCCTCGATCTTCCGTCCACGACGGATCAGATCGAGCATCTGCTCGTCGCGGCTTGCCGCTGCAGCATCGATCAACGGCATGGGCGGCGGTGAAACCGGACGAGGCCGGGAGAACGCTCGCGGCGGACCCGTCAGGTCACGTTCGCCGCTGCCCTTTCGCAGCGCCAGCGCGAGGCCGGCGCCGCAGAGGAGGCCGAGGGCGAAGAGAAGAAACCCGCTCATCGCCCTCGTTTACATCAGGCTGCGAGCTTGCGCAGCACGTAATGCAGGATGCCGCCGTTCATATAATATTCGACCTCGTTTGCCGTGTCGATGCGGCAGAGCGTGTCGAAGCTGAAGGTCGAACCGTCGGGGCGGGTGACGTTCACCGTGACCGTCTGACGGGGCTTGAGATCCGCGACGCCGGTGATGGTGAACTGGTCGTCACCGGTCAGGCCCAGCGTCTCGCGGCTCTGGCCTTCGAGGAACTGGAGCGGCAGCACGCCCATGCCGACGAGGTTCGAGCGGTGGATACGCTCGAAGCTCTCGACGATCACGGCGCGGACGCCCAGCAAATTGGTGCCCTTGGCCGCCCAGTCGCGCGACGAGCCGGTGCCGTATTCCTAGCCCGCGATCACGACCAGCGGCGTCCCGTCGGCCTTGTGGCGCATCGCGGCGTCGTAGATCGGCATGACTTCGCTGCCATAGCGCGACATGCCGCCCTCGATGCCGGGGACCATTTCGTTTTTGATGCGGATGTTGGCGAAGGTGCCGCGCATCATGACGTCGTGGTGGCCGCGGCGGGCGCCGTAGCTGTTGAAGTCGGCCTTGCTAACCTGATGTTCCATAAGCCATTTTCCGGCCGGCGAGTCCGCCTTGATCGAACCCGCAGGGCTGATGTGATCGGTCGTGATGCTGTCGCCGAGGATCGCGAGCGGCTTGGCGTTCACGATGTCCGACACCGGCGCCGGCGTCATCGTCATGCCCTCGAAATAGGGCGGGTTCGCGACATAGGTCGAGCCCGCGCGCCACTGATAGGTGTCCGAGCCCTCGACCTCGATCTTCTGCCAGTGTGCGTCGCCCTGATAGACATGGGCGTAGCGCGCCTCGAACATGTCGCGGTCGACCGCGCCCTGCACCGTCTCGGCGACTTCCTGGTTGGTCGGCCAGATGTCTTTCAGGAACACATCGTTGCCCGACTGGTCCTGCCCGATCGGGGTGGTGGTGAAATCCTCGATCACCGTGCCCTTCAGCGCATAGGCGACGACGAGCGGCGGCGAGGCGAGGAAGTTGGCGCGCACGTCGGGCGACACGCGGCCCTCGAAGTTGCGGTTGCCCGAGATCACGGCCGCGGCGACGAGGCCATTCTCGTTGATCGCCTTCGAGATCGGCTCGGCGAGCGGGCCGGAGTTGCCGATGCAGGTCGTGCAGCCGTAGCCGACGAGGTTGAAGCCGATATTGTCGAGATGCTTCTGCAGCCCGGCCTTTTGCAGATAGTCGGTGACGACCTGCGACCCCGGGGCGAGCGAGGTCTTGACCCACGGCTTGGGCTTGAGGCCTAGCGCGTCGGCCTTTTTCGCGACGAGCCCCGCGGCGACGAGGACGCCGGGGTTCGAGGTGTTGGTGCAGCTGGTGATCGCCGCGATGGTGACGTCGCCGTCGCCGATGTCGAAATCCTTGCCCTCGACCGGAACGCGCGTCTGCGCCTTTTTATAGGTGTTCGCCATGTCGGCGTTGAACACATCGTCGACCTCGGGAAGCGAGACGCGGTCCTGCGGCCGCTTCGGCCCCGCGAGCGAGGGGACGACGGTCGACAGGTCGAGTTCGAGCGTGTCGGTGAACACGGGGTCCGCCGCACCCTCGACGATCCAGAGGCCTTGCGCCTTGGCATAGGCCTCGACCAGCGCGATATTCTCCTCGCTGCGGCCGGTCAGGCGCATATAATCGATCGTCTTGTCGTCGATGCCGAAGAAGCCGCAGGTCGCGCCATATTCGGGCGCCATATTGGCGAGCGTCGCGCGGTCGGCGAGCGACAGCGAGGCGAGGCCGGGGCCGAAATATTCGACGAAGCGGCCGACGACGCCCTTGGCGCGCAGCATCTGCGTCGCGGTGAGCACGAGGTCGGTCGCGGTGACGCCTTCCTTCAGGCTGCCGGTGAATTTGAAGCCGACGACCTCGGGGATCAGCATCGACACGGGCTGGCCGAGCATCGCGGCCTCGGCCTCGATCCCGCCGACGCCCCAGCCGAGCACGCCGAGGCCGTTGATCATCGTCGTGTGGCTGTCGGTGCCGACGCAGGTGTCGGGATAGGCGACGGTTTCGCCCGCGCCGTCATCGCTCGACCACACCGCCTGCGCGATATGCTCGAGGTTGACCTGGTGGCAGATGCCGGTGCCCGGGGGCACCGCCTTGAAGTTCGACAGCGACTTCGACCCCCATTTCAGGAAGTCATAGCGTTCGCCGTTGCGATAATATTCGATCTCGACATTCTGCTCGAAGGCTTTGGGCGTGCCGAATTCGTCGACCATCACCGAGTGGTCGATGACGAGGTGGACGGGGACGAGCGGGTTGATCTTCGTCGTGTCGCCGCCAAGCTTGGCAATCGCATCGCGCATCGCAGCGAGGTCGACGACGCAGGGCACGCCGGTGAAATCCTGCAGCAGCACGCGCGCCGGGCGATACTGGATCTCGCGGTTCGAATGGGGATCCTTCTGCCAGTCGACGAGCGCCTGCACGTCGTCGGTCGAGACGGTGAAGCCGCCATCCTCGAACCGCAGCAGGTTTTCGAGCAGCACCTTCATCGAGAAGGGCAGACGCGACACGTCGCCGAGCTTCGCCGCGGCCTTGTCGAGCGAATAATAAGCGTAGTTCTTGCCGCCGACGCTCAGCGTCGAGCGGGTGCCCAGCGTGTCGTTGCCCGTGGTCGTCATAGGATAGCAGTCCCCATGTTGGCGCGGCGGGGAATGACTGTCCGGTGGCAGAGCGGGAGAGCGGGCCAGCGGGAGTCGCACGCGCAGGTTTATGTTGGCGACGCCTTACGCCGGGGGCGGGGAAATGCAAGGGGGTGGGGGCTGTCGCGCTTCCATAGAAATTCCTTGGGTAGATGTTTCGAACCGCGCGATGTCGCTTGCTCGAAAGGCTCAGATATGCTCGAAATCGTTCATAGAGCGCGCGAGAATTTGCAGCGCAGTTAAATGTTGAGGGGGAATATGGAGCTTCAATCTGTTATTCTGGATGGATTTCGACGCTTTCGGAAACCCACGGAGATACTGACCAACGGCAAGTTGGTTTCTCTAATCGGTCCGAATGAAGCGGGCAAAACCTCAATATTATATGCGATCGCGCATCTTGGTCATACTGCGCCAATCGCCAAATCGGACATTTCACGGGGGCGAAAGGTCGAGGATGGTCAGGTAGTTATAACAGCGAAATATCTCTTAGAAAAAGATGATATGGACGCGGCAAATATCAAAAAAACAACTTGGTATATCAGAAAAAAGAAGAAAGATGGAAAGTTTACGGCAGAATTCCATCCTCGCATTGAGAAAAGAAACTTATCCCACAGAAAGTCCTTGCTAGACGATTTAGAGAGGGTCAGATCTAATAACAAGATATGGGGGAGATTGGTACAGGATGATGATGAAATAGTGAGGGTATTCCAGGATGCTGGCGCTGCTCTCAGGTCGGAGGAGGAGTCTCTCGAAGATGCTGAATCGGAGAGCATAAAAAACCTAAAAGATGCAGTATCAAAAAAATGGATAGAATCCGATCCCGCCTATTTCAGAAATCTATCTGAAAAAATTGCAAACTGCTTATCAAAAGAGGGTGAGGAAACGCCAGAGCAATTTGCTCGTTCTGTCATATATGGCCGGCTTCCAAAAGTCCTATTCTTTTCAAATCAGGAAAGAATATTGGAAGGAAGCTATGACATACCGTCACTCTCCAGTGAAATTCCAGTAGCTCTTGATAATTTAGCAAAAATAGCGAATTTGAATCTCAGGGAGCTTGCGAGGGCTCACGCTGAGGATGACACGCCTTCGATTACCAAAATGAAGAATCAAGCAAATCAGGAGCTTCAGAAAAGATTCGAAGAAAGTTGGTCTCAGTCCGGCATTCATGTCACCCTAGAGATCAGGAACGATAATTTGGAGATTCTTGTTGAAGAAAGCGGACTTAATTATACTAGATTGGCAGAGAGAAGCGATGGTCTAAGGCAATTTGTTGCTCTTCAGTCTTTTACCACGTGTGAACGTGCAGACAGGCCGATTTTACTTATTGATGAAGCGGAAATCCGATTGCATTATGACGCTCAAGCGGATTTGATTCAGATGCTTTCTAAGCAAAATGTCGCACCTAAAATAATATATACAACTCATTCGGCGGGATGTCTCCCCGAAGATCTAGGTAACGGCGTGCGAATGGTGTCTTATGATGACGTACAGGAGGGGGAATCAACTAGCAAAGTATCGAATCAATTCTGGGATCGAGATTCAGGCGGGCTTGAGCCACTATTGTTCGGTATGGGGGCCACGACCCTTGCCTTTTTCCCCATTCGGAAAGCGCTTCTAACAGAGGGCGAATCCGATATGCTGCTGTTGCCGACGATGCTCCGCGAAGTTCTGAAGCGCGACAGCCTCTCATTTCAGATCGTGCCTGGAGTTTCCAAGACTAGCGGCGTCAACCTTCCCATATTGGCGCGCAATGGAGCGGGTGTTGCATTCGCACTCGATTTCGACGGGGGAGGCAGGGAGCTATCGAACAAGATTGTGTCGGCCGGTTTTGACAAGTCATCGATATTCTTTTTGAAGGCCTCACAAGGAAAGGACTACCAAGTCGAGGATTTTGTGAATGTAAATGTGCTGTTCCACGCGGTGAACAACGCCTTCGCTAGAAGAGAGTATAAAGGCGACCCTATCCCGAAATCGGCATTAAAGGCTAATGGGAGAATGGCAGCCGTAAAGCGCCATTTTTGTAAAAAGAAGGAAGACTACGTCCCCAAGGTGCTTATCGCGTATGAAATTCTGGACTATGTTTCGAAGAACCCTGACGAATCCATTCTGGACAAAAGCAAAGTTAAGGCCTTCGCTAAATTTGCCAAAGACGTTCTGGCCTACTTCGAAAGAAGTGCCGATGCTGCAGAAATGGCAAAGGGTAAGGGCGATCTAGTGATAGCCAAATAACTCTTTCCTACATTATCCAAATAGGTTCAAAATCATTCCGATTCATTCCAAATGATTCGGCAATTATATACTTGACAAAGCAGCCCATGAAACGGCATAGAATAGGGCATGACGAACATCACCGCCCCGCACTTTCACGACGAAACAAAAGCTCGCGAGCATCTCGAAGCGATCCGCTGGCCCGAGGGCCCGTTCTGTCCGCACTGTGGTTCGTTCGCCGCGACCCGCCTTGAGGGCAAGAAGCACCGCACGGGCCTGATCCAGTGCAACGATTGCCGCGAGCAATATACCGTCACCGTCGGCACCGTCTTTGAGCGCTCGAAGGTTCCCCTTCACAAATGGCTGCTCTGCAATCACCTGCTTTGCGCGTCCAAGAAGGGCATGAGCGCCAAGCAGATCGAACGTATGCTGGGCGTCACCTACAAGACCGCGTGGTTCATGTGCCACCGCATTCGCGAGGCCATGAAAACCGATGGCACCGATGGCCCGCTTGGCGGCAATACTCCCTCGCGCATCGTCGAAGCCGATGAAACCTACGTCGGCGGTAAGGCGAAGAACCGCGCTTGGGGCAAAATCCCTGAAAAGAAGATCGTTGTCTCGCTGGTCGAGCGCGAAGGCCACGTCCGTAGCTTCCATATCGCCAATCTCAACGCGAAAGACATTCGCGCCCTTATCGTCACAAACGTGGACCGCAAGGCTCACCTGATGACCGACGAAAGCAGCATGTATAAGCAGGTCGGCCTTGAAATGCGCGCCCACACCGCCGTCCACCACGGCAAGAAGCAGTACGTCCGCCACCAAGGGCTTTCGCACAGCAACACCGCTGAAAACTTCTTCTCCATCTTCAAGCGCGGCGTGATCGGCACCTATCACCACATGAGCGAGGCCCACCTTGCCCGCTACACCGCCGAGTTCGACTTTCGCTATAACACCCGCCTGATGACGGACGCGGAACGTAGCGCCGCCGCCCTGTCGCGCATCGGCGGTAAGCGCCTCACCTATCGGCGGACTGACGCAATCGCCGCCTGATTGGTATCAGGCGCCGCGCGCCATCGGCGAGCGCCGCAAGCGGTGGACGCGCTAGCGAACGGAACGGGAACTGTTATCCCTTTTCGAATCATTTTCAGTGCTGTAGAACGCCAAATGGCCGAGGTGGTTCAGACCTCGGCCACATTGGAAACCGCCGGTAGGGGCGGGTGTGATCACGGTTTGCTTTTGCGCTTGTCAGTGATTCGCGTCAACCCCTGCCGGTACAAAACAGGGTGAACTGACATGACAGATAAGGCTTACATTTCCTGCATTAACAAAGACCCCCGATACGACGAATACAGTCGCATCACGCATGTCGGCGGGGTCGGCACCAGCCGCTGGAAAATCACCACCGACGCTGCGATTGCCCACATCGAAAGTGGCACTTGGGAGTTTGAGACCAAACCGCCCTTTGGCCACGGGCAAAAGGTTATCGTAGCTCAGAGACTCGGTCGGAAATATCTGAAGACTGTGGCTGACTATGACACTCCGGATAATCTTCTGAGCCTTCCTGAGTGCCCATAATCATCCGGCAAGGCGCTTTAAGGCCATGAGGGTCTAGACTCCACGCCAGGGCTTGTTGGGCCGCGTACAACTCCTCGCGACGGGCGCCATCCCGCTCGCTAAGTAGAGCGCGGCCCAGCTTTCCCAGTTCTCGGCTTATGTGATCCATCGGACCTTTCCTTTTTCGCTTTGTGCGGCGTCGGTGGCGTCGCCAGCATCCGGCGAAGCGTTTCTAGCTCTTTTTGATCGGAGTCAGTCATGTCTCAGTTTAACCTAATGGACGCTTGGCTCAAACTCGAAAGGGCACGCGAACACATTCTTGATGTGGAACGTGCCGTCGAGAATCTCACCGCTCCTGAGCTTTACAAAATCTCTATCAAGCGTGATGAAGGCGCCTATCTGAGCGTTGATTTTGAGTCCCTCCATGATGAGGGCCAGTATCTTAGCACGATCATCGGCGACGCAATCGGGAACCTGCGAAGCTCCCTTGATTATCTCATGGGGGCTGTGGTCAAGCCACTTGGCGGCAATCCTGCGAAAGTGACGTTTCCCTTCGCCGACAATGAAAAAGGGTTCAAAGGCGAGGTTAGGGCCGCCCCCCTTTTCCTGACCCCTGACCTTATCGCCATCTTCGACAAGATTGAGGCTTACGAAGGCGGGGCCGGGCACAACCTTTGGGCCGTCAACAAACTGCGCAACGTCGATAAGCACCGGCTGCTCGTCACCATCAACCACCTTGCTGGCATAAAGGCGAGTTGGAGGGTCGGCAGCTCCACGTTCACGGATTGTAGCATCTTGGTTGAAGCAGGCAAGCAAGGCAAAGCCATTAAAGCACCCGCAGCGAACTTCGAGTTCACAAGCGAGCCAGCACCTGTTTTCCAAATAGTGTTCGACGAACCGTGCGTGACTCCTTTCACGGAAGTAGGCTCGTTTCTGCATCTCGCCGCGCGCGACATCGATAGCCTTTTCCAGTCTTTGGAAAAAGTCTGATCTATCTAAAGCGCCGGCCTGTCCTCGAATCTCTGGCATAAAGGTTCTGCTTTGTCACGTATATAATTGCCAATGATTCGGGAGATGGAGCTATGGGGCGTAAGGCGGAGCGGGGTTCGCGGGGGAAATCGGTGGTCGTTTCGGGCGGCGGTAAGGAGCGGAACAGGCCCTCCCCCAACCCCTCCCGCAAGCGGGAGGGGAGCAAAATTGGCGCTGCTGCTGCTGCGCCCCGGATCAAGTCCGGGGTTCGCGAGCGGGAGAATCCCTTCATGCCCGGGCTGCGCGTGCGCTCGGACGGGTGGACGGCGGCGCGGACGCGGGTGTTTCTGGCCACGCTGGGGCGCACGGGGTGCGTGACCGATGCGGCGCGGATCGCGGGGGTCAGTACGACGTCGGTCAATCGATCGCGCGCGCTGTTTCCACCCTTCGACAAGGCGTGTGGCGAGGCGATCACGCGGGCGCTGCGCGGGCTGGAGGCGGTCGCTTACGAGCGTGCGGTCGCGGGGCGCGAGACGGTCGTCATTCGCGGCGGCAAGGAGGTCGAGCGGCGGATCGTGCCATCGGATGCGATGCTGGGGCTGCTGATCAAGCGCGGCGACCTGAGAGGCGGCCGCAATGTCCATCTGACGCCCGAGGAAGCCGCGGCCTATGTGCTGCCCGAGGCGGTGCGCCACCGCTTCCTGTCGATGGAGGAATATGCCAGCGGCCTGATTTTCGAAAAAGACAAAAAGGGCAAGGGCGGCATTATCAAGATCACGCGGCCGACGCAGGAGGAAACCGACGCGGTGCTGATCGAGCGGATCCAGATGATATCGCGCTACAGACAGCATCAGCGGCGGATCAGGGGAGAGTGCCTCGAGTGCGGGCAGCCGATAATGCTGAGCGAGAATGAAGTCGAAATGCGCGAGAGGGACGCGGCGGCGCAGCGGCAACTGGCGCCGCCGGAGGACTGAACCGGCCGGCCGCGTCGTGCGGCCCGGCTCAGCCCATCGCGTTGGCGATCGTCGTGAAGATGTTCGCGAGATTGAGCCCGAGCATCTGGAAGGCGATGATGCACGCGACCGAAATCAGCGCCGCGATCAGCCCATATTCGATCGCGGTCGCACCGCGCCGGTCCTGTAGCAAGGCCTGATATCGCATCATCGCGCGGTCCTTCCCCTTCTTGTTCTGCGTGTCCCGCTCCGGCGATAGCGCCGAGATGCGAAGCGAAGGTTGGGAAACGGCGTTAACGGCGTGCCAAAGCCGCCGCGCTCAGCCGGTCGCGCCGAGCCGGACGGGCGCCGGGCGGAAGGCGCGGACGCGGTCGCGGCCCGCGCGCTTGGCCTCGTACAGCGCCTGGTCCGCCTCGCGCATCAGCCGCGACAGCCCCTCGCCGGGGGCGCCGACCGCGATGCCGATGCTGACGGTGGGGCAGAGGCCAGCGGGGATATGGTCGGCGCAGGCGGCGTGGAGACCCTTTCGCACCGCCTCGGCGAACTGGCGGGCGGCGTCGATGGTGGCGCCGGGGACGAGCAGCGCGAACTCCTCGCCGCCGATGCGCCCGGCGATCGTGCCGACGGGGCCGACCGCGCGGACGTGCGCGCCGAACGCGGCGATGATCGCGTCGCCGACCGCGTGGCCGTGGGTGTCGTTGACCGCCTTGAAATGGTCGAGATCGGCGATCAGCAGCGCGGCGGTCTGGCCCGCGTCGATGCAGCGGCGGAGCGCGGCGCCGGCCTTTGCCTCGAACCCGCGGCGGTTGAGCAGGCCCGAAAGCTGGTCGTCGTTGGCCTCGCGCCGAAGCTCGCCCACCATGTCGATCGCGACCGCGACCATCAGGCTGATCGCCGCGACGATCGCCATCATCGCCTGGCTGAACTGGACGGTGGTCCAATAGACCGACTGCTGGAAGCCGTCATAATTGTCGAACCCTCCGCTGAAGGTCAGGATGACGACAGGGCGGACGATGAGGTTCGCCGCCGAGAGCGCGGCGACCCAGAAGAGCACGCGGTCGATCAGGTACGGCTTGGGCACCGGCCAGAGCGCGCGGACGACCATCAGCGCGATGACCCCCGCGCCGCCGCTGATCGCATAGATGCGCGCGGGGATGCTGGGGCTGACCAGCAGGAACCAGGTGAAGATGACGAGCGAGACGCCCGCGGCGACGCCCATCGCGCGCCAAGGGACGGGGAGGGCGTAGCGTCCGATGATCGCGGCGGCGAAGAACAGGCCGGTCGCGAGGAAGCCGGCGTTGGCGGGCAGCCGCTGCAGCTCCATCGGCAGCGCCGGCGCGACATCCTGCACGAGGAAGGCAAAGGCGGTCGCGAGATAGGCGGCAGCGGCATAAGCGACATAGCGCTGGCGCCGCTGCAGCCACATCAGGAAAAACGCAATTGCAAAGGTCAGGCCGATGCCCGGATTGAGGAGCGAAATGAAAAGCTGTCCGGTCAATACGACATCCTGCCTCGGTCCCCACATGATCCTAGGCGGGGCATAGATAACAAGTGGTTACGGCAAGATGGAGCGTTGATGACAGTGTGTAACGGTTAGGAGTGGGATTGTTTCAGGCGGTGCCGCGGACGGTGAGGCGGACCGGGATGCGCGTGCCGCTGCGCGTATAATCCTCGTCCTCGAGCGCCATCGCGACGAGCGCTTCGCCCGCGGCGTCGAGATCGGGCTCGAGCGTCGTCAGCGCGGGGTCGGCCATATTGCCGGCGCGGATGCCGTCGAAGCCGACGAGCGCGATGTCCTGCGGCACGCGGCGCCCGGCTTCCTTGAGCCCCTGAAGCACGCCCAATGCGAGCATGTCCGACGCCGCGAAGATCGCGTCGACGTCGGGGTGCGCGGCGAGCAGCGCGTGCGCGGCGGCGACCCCCTGTGCGTGGCGGTCGGCGGCGGCGGGCGGCTCGACGATGAAGGGCGTGATGCCATGCGCGGCGAGCGCGGCGGTGAAGCCGTCGCGGCGCTCGTCGAACTGGCGCTGCGGCGAGCGCTGCGGCCCGACGAAGGCGAGGCGCCTGCGGCCGGATGCGACGAGATGGTCGGCGGCGAGGCGGCCGCCGGTGCCGTTGTCGCTGCGCATCCAGTGGAAGGGTTCGCCGGGACTGCCCCAGCAGACGAAGTCGAGGCCCGAGCGCTGCGCCTCGGCGAAATAGTCCCATGCCGCGCGGTTGCTGGTGGTGCCGATGACGATCATCGCGTCGGCGAGCCCCGAGGCGACGAAATCGGCGCGGAAATTGGCCTCGCTCTCCTGGAACGAAACGAGCAGGTTGAAGCCGCGCGCCGAGGTCGCGGCGGCGATGCTGCCGAGCAGCGCGAAATAGAAGGGGTTGATCGCGCTGCGGTCCTCGCCCGGGCGGCAGACGGTGACGAGCGCGAGCGTCTCGCTGCTTTTGAGGCGGAGGCTGGACGCGTGCCGATCGACGACATAGCCGAGCTCGCGCGCCGCCGCCGCGACGCGCGCGCGCGTTTCGGCGTTGACGCCGGGGCTGCCCCGAAGCGCGCGCGAGACGGTCGATTGCGACACGCCCGCGCGCTCGGCGACGTCGAACGATGTCGGGCGCAGCGTTTTCATCTTGGCTTCGTCTCCCTCGCGCCGTCTGTCGCGTCGGCGAGGGAGCTTGTCAATCGGCGAGGCCGTCGAGCGCCAGCAGCGCGAAACTCGCAAGCCAGTGCTCGCCCATATAATCGCCGGTGACGTGCGGGAGCGCGGCGGCGAGGTGGCGCTGCGCGGCGGCTTCGGCAACCGGGACTACGGGGTGATCGGGCCCGAGCGACGCGGCGATGGCGCGCCAGCACCAGGCCCGGCTGAGGTTGAGGCCGTCGAGGTGCGCGATCTTGCCGTCGCTGCGGTCGGACACGGTGGCGGGGGTGAAAAGGGTGGCGGGATCCTGCCGCGCGGCGCGCGGGAGGAAGGCGTCGAACCAGCGCGGAAAATCGGCGCCGAGGACGGCGGCCATCAGATGCGCTTCGGTGAGCGCAGAGGATAGAAATTCGTCGCCGCCGGGTTCCCACGCCTGACAGTCGCGGTCTTCGGCGAACCAGTCGCGGGCGCGGGCGTCGATCAGAGCGACGAGCGCGGGGTCGCCGGCCTCAGCCCAGTGCCGCGCGAGGAGGAGCGCGAAGCTGATGTTGAAATGGGTGCCGACGCGCAAGGGGTAGGTCAATTTCGGCAGGAAGCTGTGGAAGCGTGCGGCGAAAGCGCGCGCGAGTGGTTCGAGCGCCGTCGCCCAAGGGGTATCGTGCCGCTCGGCCTCGGCGTGGAGCGCGAGCAGCCATGCCCAGCCATAGGGACGCTCGAAGGCGGCCGAATAGGGGCGCGAGAGGAAGGCGAGTTCGCCGGCGACCTTTTCGGGCACCAGCATGGCATCGGCGCGGGCGCGGATGTCGGCAGCGACAGGAAGGTCGGGAAAGCGGCGCGCGAGGCGCAGGATCTGCCACCAGCCGTGGACGCAGCTATGCCAGTCGAAGCTGCCGTGGAAGATCGGGTGATGCTCGCGCGGCGGCTTTGCGTCCTCGGGGCCGTTCAGCACGAGGTCCATCTTGTACGGATATTCGCGGCCGAGATGGGAGAGGGTCGCGGTCGCGAAGCGGGTGGCGTGGTCGGAGGTGAGGATCATGGTCATTCCTGAAGTCGTCATTGCGAGCGAAGCGAAGCAATCTCCAGTCATCGGCGTTGCGCTTGGTTGAAAGCCGGAGATTGCTTGGCTGCGCTCGCAATGACGGTCAGAAGGCAAACAGCCAGATAAAGACGATATTCACCGCGAGCAGCGGCAGCGCGGTGCCGATCTGGGCCTTGATCACGCCATAGGGATTTTTGAGTTCGAGCAACGCCGCGGGAACGAGATTGAAGTTCGCCGCCATCGGGGTCATCAGCGTGCCGCAGAAGCCCGCGAGCATGCCGATCGCGGCGATCACCGCGGGGTCGCCATGATAGTGTCTGATCAGCAGCGGCAGGCCCACCGCCGCCATCATCACAGGGAAGGCGGCGAAGGCATTGCCCATCACCATGGTGAAGAGCGCCATGCCGAGCCCGAAGGCGAGCGTGGCGCCGAACAGGCTTCCCTCGGGGATTGCGGTGCCGATGAGGCCGCCGACGACGTCGCCGACGCCCGCGAGCGCGAAGACCGCGCCGAGGCTGGCGAGCATTTGCGGCAGAATCGCGGCCCAGCCGACCGAATCGAGGAGGCGGCGGCCCTGTTGCAGCGGGAGCAGCGCCGGCGGTTTGAGCCGCGCCATGCCCACTGCAAGCGCGATGAGGACGCCGAAGGCGAGCGAGATGAGCGTCGCCTGCTTGGGGTCGGCGAGGCCGGGAACCCATTTGAACAGGAAAGTGCCCGCGAGCGCGACCGCGGGGATGATCAGCGCGACGAGGAGCAGGAAGTTGCCATGCTGCGCGGCGCGTGCCGCCTGAACGTCGGCCGGGACATCTCCGCCGGGCGCACGGCCGATCTGGCCGGTGCCCGCGATCGCGACGAGCGCGAGAACGAGCAGCCCGTTGCCGAAATCGCCGAGATAATCGCCCGCGAGCATCGAGAGCGCGAGCAGGCCCCAGAAGGCGGCGTTGCCGACGCGTTTGGGGTTGCTGCGATCCTGCAAACCGAGCGCCGCAAAGGCGGCGAAGGTCAGCCCTGCGAAAACATAGACAAAGCCGAGCGTGATCACGCGCCCGCCTCCTGCTTCCGCATCCGTTTTTCGAGCCGGCGGAGGCGCAGGCCGTGGATCAGGAAGGCGGCGATCGCGGTGGGGATCGCCCAGAGCGAGAAGTGCAGCGGCTCGATCTGATAACCATAGCCGTCGAGCAGGCCCTTCATCAGCAGGATCGAGCCGATCGCGAGGAAGATATCCTCGCCGAAGAAGAGTCCGACATTGTCGGTCGCCGCAGCAAAGGCCTTGACCTCTTCGCGTTGCGCGTCCGTCAGCGCGTCGTTCCCTGCCTCCGCCGCGGCTTCGGCCATCGGAGCGACGAGCGGGCGGACGGTTTGCGCATGCCCGGCGACCGAGGTGAGGCCGACTGCCGACAGCGCCTGCCGGAGCAGCAGATAGCCGGCCAGCAGACGGCCGAGTGTCGCGCCCTTCATCCGGTCGATCAGGCTGCGCGCATGCTGTTGCAACCCATAGGCTTCGAGCAGGCCGATGACCGGGAGGACGATCCAGATGATCGAGACGTAGCGGGTGTCGTTGAATGCCTTGCCGAAGGCGGCAACGATCGCGGCGATGTCGAGCCCCGCAGCGAGCCCGGTCGCGAGCGCCGAGGCCATGATGACGAGCAGCGGATTGAAGCGGAGCAGGAAGCCCGCGATGATGATGGCGATGCCGATCAGGACGATCATGGCTATTTCCCTCCCCCTCGATGGGGGAGGCAGCGAGACTTGGCAGCTTGCTGCCTAGTCGCAGGGTTGAGGGTGTAGTCTCGTCCCGAGATGGCGGTGCAAGGACGCGACGTCACCCTCATCCAGCTTCGCCTGATCGCTACGCGATAAGGCTGCGTATCCTTCCCCCATCGAGGGAGAAGGAATATGTGCAGCGGTGCTTTCAACCCCGATCCTCCTTGGCCTCTCCATAGCCCCCGCCGCCGGGCGTTTCGATCACGAAGGCGTCGCCTGCTTCGAGATTGGCGCTGCCGGTCGCGGCGAGATGTTCGATCGTGCCGTCGGCGCGTTCGACCCAGTTGCGGCCGGGGGCGCCCTCCTCGCCGCCCGCAAGCCCCGCGGGCGCGATCTTTCGGCGGTTGGCGAGGATATTCGCCGCCATCGGCTCGCGGAAACGGATACGACGCCTCGCGCCGTCGCCGCCGGCCCAGCGGCCCGCGCCGCCCGAGCCTTTGCGGATCGAAAATTCCTCGACGATCACGGGGAAGCGCATTTCCATGACTTCGGGGTCGGTCATGCGGCTGTTGGTCATATGCGTCTGGATCACGCTGGTGCCGTCGAAGCCGGGGCCGGCGCCCGAGCCGCCGGCGATCGTCTCGTAATATTGGTGCGCGTCGTTGCCGAAGGTGAAATTGTTCATCGTGCCCTGCGCGCCGGCCATCGCGCCGAAGGCGATGAACAAGGCATCGGTGATGACCTGACTGGTCTCGACATTGCCCGCGACGACTGCGGCAGGAAAGGTTGGCGACAGCATCGAATTTTCGGGGACGATCAGTGTCACCGGTGCAAGGCAGCCCTCGTTCATCGGGATCGGATCGTCGAGCATCGTGCGCAGGACATAGAGGACGGCGGCGCGAACG
Organism: Pseudomonadota bacterium; assembly: GCA_023387085.1. Lineage (GTDB taxonomy): Bacteria > Pseudomonadota > Alphaproteobacteria > Sphingomonadales > Sphingomonadaceae > Sphingopyxis. The sequence continues at coordinate 47,648 of JAEWIL010000185.1, forward strand.
ACGGGCAGCGGCGCGTTGAAATTGTCGGGGAGCGTCGCCGAAGATCCGGTGAAGTCGATCGTGACGTGGCGGGCGGTGCGGTCGACCTTCACCGCCACCGCGACCTCGGCGCCATTGTCCATCGCGTAACGGAAGGCGCCGTCGTCGAGGCGGGCGATCAGTTGGCGGACCGCGCCCTCCGCCTGCGCCTGACCATGCGCCATATAGGCGGCAACGGTCCCCACTCCATGTGCGGCGGACAGGTCGATGAGCGCGCCGGCGCCGCGCTGGCAGGCGGCGACCTGCGCCTTCAGGTCGGCGATGTTGAGCGCGGGATTCCGCGCCGGCCAGTCGCTGTCGAGCAGGTGCGCGTGGACTTCGGCATCGAGGAAATTTCCGTCGTCGACGATCAGCATATTGTCGAAAAGGATGCCCTCGTCGGCGATGCTCTTGCTGCCGGGCGGCATCGATCCCGGCGCGATACCGCCGAGGTCGGCATGATGGCCGCGCGCGGCCACGAAGAAGCTGGGCTCGTTGCTGTCCCCCGCTTCTTTGGCGACGAACACCGGCATGATGACGGTGATGTCGGGAAGGTGGGTGCCGCCGTCGTAGGGGGCGTTGAGCGCATAGGCGTCGCCGCGCCGGATGCCGCGGCCGTCGGCGGGTCGGCCGTCCGCCCCGGACCGCTGGCGGAGGATCGTGCGGACGCTTTCGCCCATCGAGCCGAGGTGGACGGGCATGTGGGGGGCATTGGCGACGAGGTTGCCGCCGGCGTCGAAAATGGCGCACGAGAAATCGAGCCGTTCGCGGATGTTGATCGACGAGGCGCTGTGCTGGAGCGCGCCGCCCATTTCCTCGGCAATCGCCATGAACAGGCTGTTGAAGATTTCGAGGCGGATGGGATCGGGCTCTTCTTCACCCCTCCCCTTCAGGGGAGGGGGTTTCTCGAGGCACGGGACTCGTGACACGGGTGGGGTTGCGCGGCCATGCGTAAGGTCGACGGACCCCACCCCTTCCCCCTCCCCTGAAG
>JAEWIL010000075.1 GCA_023387085.1 Pseudomonadota bacterium
TTGAAACCTCGTCATGCTGAACTTGTTTCAGCATCCATCGCCTGAGCTCTCGTCTAGCGCTGCGGCGAAGGAAACGGCAGGCCATGGACCCTGAAACAAGTTCAGGGTGACGAAAATCGGAAGGTACGCTTCCGGTCGTCAGCTGACATTGCCCGCCGGACCAAAAACGCTTTCCTACATTGTTGCGGCATGCGACCGTCGACGCGGCTCTTTGACACCGTCCATCGATCGTCCCACCACCCGGCCCGGGATCACCAAAACGGCAAAAGCGGCCTTTTCGCAGGCGCTATCCGTCGCATTGGCCGCCTTAAGGACACAAAGGACACAATCCCGAGGCCTCTATGCGGGGCTTTTGTGGCTTTAAGCGGCGCAGACCAACAGCCCTCGCTGTACCGCCGGCCGCGCAAGCCCGCGCTCCAGCCACGCCTGCACATGCTTGAACCGCTCGAACCCGACGATCTCGGCCGCGTCGTAAAAACCGATCAGGTTGCGCACCCAGCCGAGCAGCGAGATGTCGGCGATGCTGTAATCCTCGTCCATGATCCACGTCCGCCCGTCGAGCCTGCCGTCGAGTACGCCGAGCAGCCGCGCCGATTCCGCCGCGTAGCGGTCGCGCGGGCGCTTGTCCTCATATTCGCGTCCCGCGAACTTGTGAAAGAAGCCGAGCTGGCCGAACATCGGTCCGGCGCCGCCCATCTGCCACATCAGCCACTGGATTGCTTCGTACCGCCGGCCCGCGTCGGCGGGCAGGAACTGGCCCGTCTTGTCGGCGAGATAAATCAGGATCGCCCCCGATTCGAACAGTGCGAGTGGCTTTCCGTCCGGTCCGTTCGGGTCGTAGATCGCCGGGATCTTGCCGTTGGGATTGAGCGCGAGAAAGGCCGGGTCGTGGCTTTCGTTCGCCATGATGTCGATGCGGTGCGCTTCATAGGGCAGGCCGCACTCCTCGAGCATGATGCTGACCTTGACCCCGTTGGGCGTCGGCAACCCGAACAATTGCAACCGGTCGGAGTGTTCGGCGGGCCATTTTGCGAAAATCGGATGCGTCATGCTTGGGTCTCCCGTTTGGCCCGCTCGTGGTGACGGATCACCTCGTCGATGATGAAGCGCAGGAATTTCTCGGTGAAATCGGGATCGAGATCGGCGTCGCGCGCCAGGTTGCGCAGCCGCGCGATCTGGCGTTCCTCGCGGGCGGGGTCGGCGGGGGGCAAGCCGCCCTTCGCCTTGAGTTCGCCGACCGCCTTTGTCACCTTGAACCGCTCGGCGAGCATATAGACGAGCGCCGCGTCGATATTGTCGATGCTTTGACGGTAATGACTCAGCTGGTCGTCCATACAAGTTCCTCTCGTGCCGGGCACGCTTGGCACCGCGCGGGGCCGCAAGGCAAGCCGAAAGTCGTTGCAAATTTATGGCCTCGCGGCCAAGGCTCGCCGCGATATGACTGCCGAAATCCACCTTCTCCATGGCGACCGGCCACCCTCGCTCGAACCGATGATGGCGCTCGTCGCCGCCGATATGAACGAGGTGAATTCCGTCATTCTCGACCGGATGCAGTCCGAAGTGCCCTTGATCCCCGAACTTGCGGGGCATCTGATTGCGGGCGGTGGCAAGCGGATGCGGCCGATGCTGACGCTGGCCTGCGGCAAGCTGCTCGATTACCCCGGCCGTCGCCACTGCAAACTCGCTGCGGCGGTCGAGTTCATCCATACCGCGACGCTGCTCCACGACGATGTCGTCGACAAATCGGACCTGCGCCGTGGCCGCAAGACCGCGAACCTTATCTGGGGCAACAGCGCCTCGGTGCTCGTAGGCGACTTCCTGTTCAGCCGCGCGTTCGAGGTGATGGTCGAGGACGGATCGCTGAAGGTGCTCAAGATCCTGTCGCGCGCCTCGGCGGTGATCGCGGAGGGCGAGGTCAACCAGCTCTCGGCGCAGCGCCGGATCGAGACGAGCGAGGATCAGTATCTCGCGATCATCAACGCGAAGACCGCCGAGCTGTTTGCTGCCGCGTGCAAGATCGCCGCAGTCGTCGCCGAGCGCGACGATGCCGCCGAAGCGGCGCTCGACGCCTATGGCCGTAACCTCGGCATCGCGTTCCAGCTCGTCGACGACGCGATCGACTATGTGTCCGACGAGGCAACGATGGGGAAGGGGGTCGGCGACGACTTCCGCGACGGCAAGGTCACGCTGCCCGTCATCCTCGCCTATGCGCGCGGCAACGCGGAAGAGCGCGAGTTCTGGAAACAGGCGATCGTCGGGCACAAGGCCTCCGACGAGGATCTCGCTTATGCCAAGTCGCTGCTGCTGAAGCATGACACGATCGCCGACACGCTGGCGCGCGCGCGCCATTACGGCCAGCGCGCGGTCGACGCGATCGGCGGCTTCCGAGCGAGCCAGGCGAAATCGGCGCTGACCGAAGCGGTCGCCTTCGCGGTCGCCCGCGCTTATTGAGGATGCCGGTGAGGCAGGCGCTGCCGATCGATCTGGTGCTGCCCGACATCATGGCGGCGCTGCTCCTGAAACCGAATGTCGTCGTCGTCGCCCCGCCGGGCGCGGGCAAGACGACGCGCGTCGCCCCGGCGCTGCTCGATCAGCCATGGTGCAAGGGAACGATATGGCTGCTCTCGCCGCGCAGGCTCGCCGCGCGGGCCGCGGCCGAGCGGATCGCGGAGGAGATGGGCGAGGCTGTCGGCGGCAAGATCGGCTATGCGACGCGGCTCGACAGCAAACAGTCGGCGGCGACGCGGCTGCTCGTGATGACGCCGGGCCTGTTCCGCAACCGGATCCTGTCCGATCCCGAACTGACGGGCGTGTCGGCGGTGCTGTTCGACGAAGTGCACGAGCGCAGCCTCGACGGCGATTTCGCGCTCGCGCTCGCGATCGACGCGCAGCAGGGGCTCCGCGACGACCTTCGCCTCGTCGCGATGTCGGCGACGCTCGACGGCGCGCGCTTCGGGGCGCTGCTCGGCAATGCGCCGGTTGTGCGGAGCGAGGGCAAGAGCTGGCCGCTCGATCTGCGTCATATCGGCCGCCGCGCCGAAGACCGGCTCGAGGCGAGCGTTCTGGCGGCGGTGCGGCAGGCGATGGCCGACGAGACGGAAGGCGACATGCTCGCCTTCCTTCCCGGTGCCGCCGACATAGAGCGCGCGGCTGCGGCGGTGGAGGATGCGGGGTTGCCGCTCGTCGTTCACCGGCTCCACGGGCAGATTGATCCGGCGATGCAGCGCAGGGCGCTCGTCCGCGATCCGGATGGCAAGCGCAAGCTGATCCTCGCGACGAGCATCGCGGAAACCAGCCTGACTATAGAGGGCGTCCGGATCGTGATCGACGCCGGCCTGTCGCGCCGCCCGCGCTTCGACAAGGCGGCCGGCATCGCGCGCCTCGTCACCGAACGCGCCAGCCAGGCGTCGGCGAC
>JAEWIL010000079.1 GCA_023387085.1 Pseudomonadota bacterium
GGCTGGGGCTGGCCAAGGGCGGCCGCGCGAGCCTGGAGGACGCCCAGGCGGCCGCCGCGACGGGGCAAATCGCACTCAGCCAGGTCTGGGCAGAGGTGCTCGGCGCCGAAGGACTGACCGCGGCGCAGATGCTCGTGACGCTCGACGACCTCGAACATCGGCGCCGCTATCTCAACGCGGCGGCAACGCTCGACCGGTTGCTCGGGCTCGGCGTCGTGCCGATCATCAACGAGAATGACAGCGTCGCGACCGAGGAAATCCGCTTCGGCGACAACGACCGGCTCGCCGCGCGCGTCGCGCAGGCGGCGGGCGCCGGCGGCGTCGTCCTGCTGTCCGATATCGACGGGCTCTACGACCGGAACCCTGCCCTCGCCGGTGCGAACCATATCGCGCGGGTCGAGCGGATCGACGCCGCGATCGAGGCGATGGCCGACACCGGATCGGCGTCGGGCATGGGGTCGGGCGGCATGGTCTCGAAAATCGCGGCCGCGCGCATCGCCAACGCCGCCGGCGCGCATCTCGCCATTGCCTCGGGCCATATCGACCGGCCCTTGTCGACCGAGGCGCGGCACACGATCTTCGCCGCCGAGAAGGGCGCGAACGCCCGCAAGGCGTGGCTTGCCGGCGGACTGACCGCGAAAGGTAAGCTGACGATCGACGCCGGCGCGGTTAAGGCGCTGCGCGGCGGCGCGAGCCTGCTCGCCGCGGGGGTCACCGCCGCAACCGGAAATTTCGCGCGCGGCGACATTCTCGACATCGCGGGCCCCGATGGACGCATCGTCGCGCGCGGCCTGTCCGAATATATCGCGGCCGATGCCGCCGCGATCCTCGGCCTCGGCCGCGACGCGCAGGAAGCGGCGCTCGGCTACGCCCCGCGCGCGGCGATCGTCCACCGCGATCATATGGTGCTGATTTGAGCAAGCGCGTCCTCGCGATGACCGGCGCGACCGGCTTCGTCGGGCGGGCGACCATGGCGCGGGCGGTCGGTGCGGGCTGGCACGTCCGCGCGCTCACCCGCCGTCCGCAGGGAGAGCGCGACGGCGTCACCTGGATTGCGGGGGCACTGGACGACAAGGCCAGCCTCGCCGACACGGCAGTGGGCAGCCACGTGATGATGCACATCGCGGGCGTCGTGAACGTGCCGACGCGCGCCGATTTCGAGGCCGGCAATGCGACCGCGACCGCGAATGTCGTCGATGCTGCGCACGGTGCCGGCGTCCGCCGCTTCGTCCATGTCTCGTCTCTCGCGGCGCGCGAGCCCGCCCTCTCCAACTATGGCTGGTCAAAGGCGCGTGCCGAGACGATCGTCGAGGACAGCGGGCTCGACTGGACGATCGTGCGTCCGCCGGCGGTGTTCGGCCCCGGCGACACCGAAATGCTCGACCTGTTCCGCATGGCGCAGCGCGGCATCGCCCTCGTCCCGCCGGGACGCCTGTCGGCGATCCATGTCGACGAACTCGCGCGTCTTCTCGTCGCGCTCGCTTCGGACAGCAAGGCAAGCCTCCGCCATATCTACGAACCCGACGACGGCACGCCGGGCGGCTGGTCGTACCGCAGCTTCGCACAGGCTATCGGCCACGCTGTCGAGCGCGCGCGCGTCTCGGCGATCCCGATTCCGCCGCTCGTGTTGAAGACCGCCGGGCGGGTCGACAAGCTCGTCCGCCGCGGTGCCGCGAAGCTGACCCCCGACCGCGCGCGCTATATCGCGCATCCCGACTGGGTCGCCACCGAAGGCGCCGCCCCGCCGCCCGACCTCTGGAAACCCGAACTCCGGACCGACGATGCGCTGGCGGGAACCGTGCGCTGGTACCGCGAGCAGGGCTGGCTTTGACGTCATCGGTATGGCGCCGTCATCCGCCCGTCGAAGCGTGCATTGCCAAGGGCCGGGGGCATCCCTAGGTTCGCGCGCATGACCGATACCACCGCGACCTCTCCGAACGATCCCGCCGGCCCCTGGGCCATTCCCGTCCGCCGCCCGCTGCCGGGCGACGACAAGCCCAAGGCGACCACAAGCTTCCCGCGCAAGGTCTGGAACCTGCTCGTCGCGATCAAGGACGCGCTGGCGCTCATCTTTCTGCTCCTCTTCTTCGCGCTGCTTTTCGGATTGCTCGCCGGACGGCCCAATGCCGCGCTGCCGGTCAGCCAGGGCGCGCTCGTCGTCGATTTCGACGGCATCGTCACCGAACAACCGTCGGACGTCGACCCGCTCGCCGCCCTGTCGGGCAGCAACCAACTCAAGGAACTGCGGACCCGCGACATCGTCCAGGCGCTCGAAACCGCTGCGACCGACAAGCGCGTGACCTCGGTCGTCCTCGATCTCGACCGCTTCCTGGGCGGCGGACAGGTATCGCTCGCCGAAGTCGGGGCGGCGGTCGACAAGGTGCGCGCCGCGAAAAAGCCCGTCCTCGCCTTCGCCACCGCCTACACCACCGACAGCTATCAGGTCGCAGCGCATGCCAGCGAGATCTGGTCCGACGATATCGGCGGCGTCGCCATCGCGGGGCCGGGCGGCTCGCGCCTCTATTACAAGGGCTTGATGGACAAGCTCGGCATCACCGCGCACATCTATCGCGTCGGCACCTTCAAGAGCGCGGTCGAGCCCTATCTGCGCAGCGACCAGTCGCCCGAGGCGAAAGAGGCCGACATGGCCTATGCCAATGCGCTTTGGGAAAGCTGGCTCACAGACGTCAAAAAGGCCCGGCCGAATGCGAAAATCGATGCGTTCGTCGCCGACACCGCCGGCGCGGTGAAGGCCGCGGGCAACGATCTGTCGAAGGCGGGCGTCGCCGCGGGTCTGATCGACAAGGTCGGCAGCCGCATGGCGTTCAGCGCCCGCGTCGCCGAGATCAGCGGCGTCAGCGACGACAGCCGGCCGTGGGAATTCAACGCGATCCCGTTCGAAAACTGGGTCGCAGCCAACCCGCCGCAGCAAAAGGGCGCGGCGATCGCGGTCGTTCCGGTCGTCGGCGAGATCGTCGATGGCGAAGCAAATAACGGCACCGCGGGCGGCGACACGATCGCCAACCATATTCTCGACGCCGTGGCCGACAGCGGCACCAAGGCGATCGTGTTGCGCGTCGATTCGCCCGGCGGGTCGGTGCTTGCGTCCGAGCAGATCCGTCAGGCGCTGCTCCAGGCGAAGGCGAAGAAGCTGCCGGTCGTCGTTTCGATGGCGAATGTCGCGGCGTCAGGCGGCTATTGGGTTTCGACGCCCGCCGACCGCATCTTTGCCGAGCCCGATACGATCACCGGATCGATCGGCGTGTTCGGAATCATCCCGAGCTTCGATCGGGCGCTTGCCAAGGTCGGGGTCAACGCCGACGGTATCGCCACGACGCCTTTGTCGGGCCAGCCCGATGTGTTCGGCGGCGTGAACGACGAATTCAACGCGATGGCGCAGGCGAGCGTCGAGGATATTTACGGCCGCTTCACCGGGCTGGTCGCCAAGAGCCGGAAGCAGCCGATCGAAAAGATCCGCGAGATTGCCGAAGGCCGCGTCTGGGCCGGCGGCACCGCGCGCCAGATCGGGCTTGTCGACCAGTTCGGCGGCCTGCCCGAAGCGCTTGCCGCCGCGGCAAAACTGGCAAAGATCGACGGCTCCTATCACGCCAAATATTATGAGGACGAGCCGAGCGAATTTTCCAGGATGATCGCCAGCCTGACCGGCGCCGAACAGGACCAGAGCGCGTCGCTGCCGCGCGGCTGGTTCGGAATCGCGGCGATGAACCGCGAACTGGCCCAGCAGCGGCTGGTTCAGGATATGACGCTGCTCACCAAGGCCGGGTCGGTGCAGGCAAGCTGCCTCGACTGCCGCGCCTTCCTGCCTGCCGTGCCGCGACCGGGCAATGCCGATGCGCGGGGCTGGCTGGGGGCGCTGGCGCTGCTGCTGAAATAGCCGCTCCTCCCCCACTGGGGAGGCGTGCTCACGCCGCGACGGCCACGCCCTTCGCGTGTTCGGCGATCGCGTCGGCCAGCGTATCGACGAGCGCGAGCGGCAGGTCGTGCCCCATGCCGGGGATCGTCAGCAGACGCGCGCCCGTGATGCTTGCCGCCGTGTCGCGCCCGCCCGCGAGCGGGACCAGCGGATCGGCCTCGCCGTGGATCACGAGCGTGGGCGCCTTGATCGATTTCAGCATCGGGCGGCGGTCGCCGTCGGCGACGATCGCGGCCATCTGACGCGCGACGCCCTGCGGATACCAGCCGCGCTCATAATCGCTCCGCACCCGGCGTTGCAGCCGGTCTTCGGCGGCGGGATAGGCGGGACTGCCGATCACCCGCGCGGCGTTGACAGAATAAGCGATCATCGCCTCGGGATCGCCGCTCATCGGCCGGTTCGCGAGGACGCGCATCGCCTCCTTCCGCGCGCGCGGCAGGCGGGGGTTGCCCGTGGTCGACATGACCGAGGTCAGCGACAGCACCCGCTCGGGATAGCGCGCCGCGATATGCTGTGCGATCATCCCGCCCATCGACGCGCCGACGATATGCGCGCGTTCGATACCGAGATGGTCGAGCAGCGCCATGCCGTCGGCCGCCATGTCGGCGAGCGTATAGGCGCTGCGCACGGGCAATTTCAGCGCCGCCTTCACGAACATCCATTTGAGGTTGGGGATCCCCGCCGCATCGAAGCGGGTCGAAAGGCCGACATCACGATTGTCGTACCGGATGACGCGAAAATCATGTGCGACCAACGCATCGACGAACTCGTCGGGCCATAGGGTAAGCTGCCCGCCGAGCCCCATCACCAGCAGGATCGCGGGATCTTCTTTCGAGCCCTTGTCCTCATAGGTGATGTCGATGCCGTTCGCCGTCGTCCGTTCCGTCGTCATACGCCCCCATCCTTTGCCATGAACCGACCAACATGCCGCGATCCTCCGGCGCGTCAAGTTGTTGAGGGCAAGCCGCGACGCCGGCTCCTTGCATCGCGCGAGCGAAGTATCGAGGACAATCGAAGCCCGCCGAAGAGCCGGCGCGCCCGGGGCGAGGCGGCGGCCAGCGGCGCGGCGAAGAGGACAAGCGAGAGCGCCACGATCCAGCGACCGGGGGCTGCCGGTTCCCCGCACGCACTAGCACAGCCGGGCGCCGCGACGCCGGCGCCGAACGAGATCAGCAATGTTATCAAGGTTGGTCCCCCGGACGCGCCCCTCAGC
>JAEWIL010000084.1 GCA_023387085.1 Pseudomonadota bacterium
TTGAAACCTCGTCATGCTGAACTTGTTTCAGCATCCATCGCCTGAGCTCTCGTCTAGCGCTGCGGCGAAGGAAACGGCAGGCCATGGACCCTGAAACAAGTTCAGGGTGACGAAAATCGGAAGGTACACTTCCGTTCGAAATCCGCCGGTCGCCTCAATTCTGCTCCGCCATCTCGAACGCTTCGATCACCCAATCCTCGGCCTGCGCGCCGCCGATCCATTCCTGCATGCACGGGTGGCTGACGACCGCCTGGCAATAGGGGATGGCGAAGCGGGGCAGCGGGATCGAGTAGGTGACGAAGCGCGTGACCACCGGGGCGAACATCATGTCGGCGGCCGACCAGTCGCCGAACAGATAGTCGCCCTCGCCGCCGAAGCGCGCGCGCGCTTCGGCCCAGATCTGCATGATCCGCATCACATCGGCCTGCACGTCGGGTTCGAGGGCGGCGGCGGGATAGATGCGGCGGATGTTCATGCTGTGGTTGCGGCGGAGCGCCGCGAAGCTCGAATGCATTTCGGCCGCCATCGACCGCGCCATCGCGCGCGCGGCCCTGTCCTCGGGCCAATAGCCGCGCGTGCCGCCGGTCTTTTCGTCGAGATAGTCGATGATCGCGAGGCTGTCCCAGACGACGATATCGTCGCCGTCCCACAGGATCGGCACCTTGCCCCCCGACGGCGCGAACTCGTCGCCCTCGCGGCGGTTCGACCAGTCCTCGTCGTAGAGCGGGACGGTGACTTCCTCGAACGGCAGGCCGCTATGCTTGACCGCGAGCCAGCCGCGCAGGCTCCAGCTCGAATAGGCCTTGTTGCCGATGAACAGTTTCATGGGAACTCCTTCAACCCCTCTCCCCTTGAGGGAGAGGGCTGTGCAGGCTTGGCAGCTTGCTGCCTAGCCGAAGCTGGGTGAGGGGTGTCAAGCGCCGCTGGCCCTCACCAAGTTTCGGCAGCGGACAAGTCCGCGACCTTCACAATCCTCTTCCCTCAAGGGGAGAGGATTCTCAACTCTCGACCGCCTCCAGCACCGCGGTGCGGAGATCAGCGATACCCAAGCCCTTTTCGCTGCTCGTCGCGATCACCTCGGGGTGCGCGGCGGGGTGCTTGCGGGCTTCCGCCTCGGTCGCGGCGTGGACCGCGGCAAGCTCGGTCGCCTTGATCTTGTCGGCCTTGGTGAGGACGAGGCGATAGCTGACCGCGGCGGTATCGAGCATTTCCAGCACCTCGCGGTCGACATCCTTGATGCCGTGGCGGCTGTCGATCAGCACCAGCGTGCGTTTCAGCACCTGCCGGCCGCGGAGGTAATCGTTCACGAGGAAACGCCACTTCCTGACGACATCCTTCGGCGCCTTGGCAAAGCCATAGCCCGGCATGTCGACCAGTCGGAACACCAGCGGATTGCCGACATCGAAATAATTGAGTTCCTGCGTCCGCCCCGGCGTCACCGAGGTGCGCGCCAGCCCGTTCCGGTTGGTCAGCGCGTTGAGCAGCGACGATTTGCCGACGTTCGACCGCCCCGCGAACGCGATCTCGGGCGCGCTCGGGCTCGGCAGATGCTCGAGCGCGGGGGCCGATTTCAGGAAGGCGATCGGGCCCGCGAACAGCTTGCGCGCGCGTTCCCCCCTGCCTTCCGCGTCCGGATCGATCTCGCTCACTTCGCCGGGGCCGCTTTCAGTTGCGGGAACTTGCGGTACATGAACTGCTGCTGCGCGATCGACAGGCAGTTGTTCGTGATCCAGTAGAGCAGCAACCCCGCCGCGAACGGCGCCATGATGAACATGAACAGCCACGGCATGATCTTGAACACCTGTTGCTGCACCGGATCGGTCGCCTGCGGGTTCAGACGGAACTGCAGGAACATCGTGATGCCGAGGACCAGCGCAAGCGGCCCGATCGCAAGCAGCGACGGCGGCGTGAAGGGCAGCAGGCCGAACAGGTTGAGGAAGTGCAGCGGATCGGGCGCCGACAGATCCTTGATCCACAGCGCAAAGGGCTGGTGGCGCATTTCGATTGTCAGCATCAGCACCTTGTACAGAGCATAGAAGATCGGAATCTGGAGAAGGATCGGCAGACAGCCTGCGAGCGGGTTGATCTTCTCGTCCTTGTACAGCTTCATCAGCTCCTGTTGCTGACGCTGCTTGTCGTCCTTGTAGCGTTCCTGGAGCGCCTTCATCTTGGGCTGGACGAGGCGCATCTGCGCCATCGAATGGAACTGGCGCTGCGCGATCGGGAACATCAGCGCGCGGATGATCACCGTCAGCAGCATGATCGCGACGCCGAAATTGCCGACCTGTTTGAACAGCCAGTCGAGCAGCTGGAAGATCGGCTTTTCGAAAAATTCGAACCAGCCCCAGTCGATCGCGTTCGACAGCCGCGGGATACCCGCCTTGTCCTGATAGTTCGACAGGATGCTGACTTCCTTGGCGCCGGCAAAGATGCGGCTGGTCGTCGTCACCTGTTGGCCCGGCGCGACCGCCGTAAAGGGGCGCGCGAAAAGCGTCTGATAATTGTCCGCCGCGGGGGCGGTGATCGAGGCAGTGACGCGCTCGCCCTTCGCGGGGATGATCGCGGCGAGCCAATATTTGTCGGTGAAGCCCAGCCAGCCCGCCGAGCCATATTTGAAGGCCTCGCCCTTATCGAGATTCTTGTAATCGACGCTGAATTCCGACTTGCCGTCGAGCATCCCCGTCGGGCCGATATGGTTCGTCCAGCTCGTCTGTTCGTGCGGGTCGGTCGGCTTGCCGAGGCGATCGATCAGCGCGAAGCTGCTCGCGTTCACCGCCGCGGCGCCGGTGTTGGCGATCGTCTGCTTGGCGGTGATCAGGTAATTGGCGTCGATGCTATATTCGATGCGGAAGGTCTGGCCGGTGGCGTTGGCCCAGCTCAGCGTGACCGGCGTCGTCGGCGTCAGCTTGGCGCCGGTCGCGGTCCACAGCGTGGTCGGACCGGGAACTTCGACCCCCTGCGCCGACCAGCCGATGCTGGCGAAATAGGCGGCCTTGGTGTTGCCGGGGGCGAAGAGGCGGACCGGCGGCGAGTTCTTCTTGATCGTCTGGCGATATTTGGTGAGCGTGATGTCGTCGATGCGCGCCCCGACGAGGTTGATCGAGCCTGACAGCGCGGGGGTTTCGATGGCGACGCGATTGCCCGAACCCAGTGCCGTCTCCACCGGCACGATTGCCGCCGTTGCCGGTGCGGTCACGCCGGGCGCCGCGGGCACGCCGGGCTGCGTCGGGGCAGCCGGAGCGACCGCGCCGTTCGCACCCGCGACCGTCCTGGTCACATCGGGCTTGGGCGGGGTCGGGAAGAATTTCTGCGAAACGAAATTCCAGCCCAGCAGGATGGCCGCCGACAGCAAGATTGCCGTGATCCAGTTACGCTTGTCGTCCACGCTCGTCGGTCTCTCTTCGTTTCAAAATGTCGGGAAATGCAGCATCAGGGTACGGGATCGTAGCCATGCCCGCCCCAGGGATGGCAGCGCAATAGCCGCTTTGTCGCCAACCAGCCACCCTTGATCGCACCATGCCGTTTCAGCGCAACGATCGCATATTCGCTGCACGAGGGGGCATAGCGGCATGTCGGCGGCAGGATGCGCGACGGGCCGAGTTGCCAGCCGCGCGCGATCAGGATGAGCAGGCGCGCGATCATGGGGCCTTCGCCGCCAGTTTCTTCGCCGCGCGCTTCAGCGCCGAATCGAGATGCTCGCCCAGTTCGGCAAAGGCGATGTCGTTGCCGCCCGGACGGCCGATCAGCACATGGTCGGCGCCGGCGATGCCCGATTCGGGAAGCGCGGCGCGCGCCAGTTCGCGCAGACGGCGCTTCATCCGGTTGCGGGTGACCGAATTGCCGACTTTCTTGCTGACGGTATAGCCGATTCCCCGACCGTCATCACCGTCGCTGCGCGGGCGGACCAGCAGGACGAAGCCGGGCATGGGGAAACGAAGGCCGCGATTGGCGGCCAGATATTCGCTACGTTTTGAAAGCGTTCGCACCAGCCCAGATCCCTCCAGGCCCGGCGGCGAAACGTCGGCGATCAGGCCGACAGCTTCGCGCGGCCACGAGCGCGGCGGGCAGCCAGAACCTTGCGGCCGCCGACGGTTGCCTTGCGGGCGCGGAAGCCATGACGGCGCTTGCGCACGAGGCGGCTCGGTTGATAAGTGCGCTTCATCGCGGTTTTCCCTAGATCTCGTCAAATGCTGCAACAGAAAAGGGCCGCCAAGCGTGGGCGGCCACTGTCGGGGGCGCGGATAAGCAAGAGTCGGCGGAAAGTCAATCGCCATCTAGCGATTCCAGAGCGTCGCGGGCGCGGCGGCGCGCGGCGCTGACGCGGCGCATGATCCGGTCGGCGTGATCGCCATAGCGGGGATGCTGCCGTTTGAAGCGGACGTAGCGGCGTTTCGCCCAGGCGCTGTTCTGGAGGCAGAGCATCAGGCCGATGGGAAAAAGGACGAGGAAGCCCGGACCCGGCAGCGGTCCGATGATCACGCCGACGATCATCAGCAGCACGCCGACGCAGAAGAGCGCGGTGCGCACCTGCGCGTTCGACCGCAATCGCTGGTAAAGGCTGCGCTTTGCCATGCCGCCGATCTGGGGACACCGCGGGCGTGTTGCAAGCCTAAAACAGCTGGCGCGTCAGTTCAACGTGACGAAACGCGCCATGTCGTCGCGCGTCAGATAGCGGACCTCGTCGAACGGCGTCGCGTTGGTCAGCGCGTAAAAGGCGCGCGCCTTGGCGTCGTCCATGCCCATTTCGCGGTAATAGTTCAGATATTCGGCATGGACCGGATCGTTCGCGGGATAATCGTTCGCCTCGCGGCCATATTCGTCGGCCCAGCTGTGGACACCGAATTTGGCGTCGGAAGCGGCGCGGCGGGTGCTTCCGGCGAGCCAGAGCTCGACCGCCCCCGACCGCACCGACCCGCCGCTCGGGACGACGGTTTCCAGGCCCGCCCGGCGGATCGCGCGGGCGAGAACCAGATTGGCTTCCTCGTCGAGACTACCGGGGCAGTCGATCATTTCGAGGCGCTTCAGGCCTGGAAAGGCGGCGAGCATCGCGGCGAACTGACGCGGGGTCGCCGAGGTGACGTCGCCCGCCATGCGGACGGTCGCGGCATCGACGACCGCGAAGGGGCCGAAGCGGGCCTTCGCCTGGCCGAGTGTCGCGAGCGTGGCGGACGGGGCATAACGGCGCGTCGCGCCAAGATCGGCGTCTTCGGCGAGACCCTCGTCGCCGAGCAGCACCTGCGCTTCGTCGATCGTCCCGGCGTCGTCCTCGTCGCCGATATCCTCATAGGTCCAACTGACCGTGGTCGTGACGGTGACGACCTGCTGTGCATGCGCCGGCGCGAACGCGAGCAGCGCCGCGAAAGCGGCGATAACGAGCGTGCGGACGAAGGCGGCGGCCATACCCATGCCGCCGCCTTCGCGCGGGCGCGATGACCAAATGGCAAAGCGGCAACGTCAGTGCGGCGTTAACCGCATTTTGGTACGCCGCCCCGCGCTTTCCCCGTGCGCCTCACGCCGTTTCGCCGCCTCTTCGGTCCAGCGGCGCGCCCGGGCGGAAAATGCGTGAGGATCGGTCACACATATCTCCGTCAGAACGGCTCAGTCGCGGTCGGGCGCGCCGAGCGGGAAATAGGCACGGTACGGCCGCGCCTCCTCGACACAGCGCGCCACGGTGGGGTGCGCGAGCAGCCGCGCGCGATAGGCGCGCAGATTCTCGTAACGGTCGGCGATCTGGTAAACCCAGTCGGCATAGAAAAGCGACGGCGCCGCCGCGCAATCGGCCATGCTGAAGCCGTATGGCGTCGCCCAGCCGCCGCCCGCCAGTTCCCGGTCGAGCCAGGCATAGACATTTTCCAGCGCCGCCTCGCACTCGGCGCGGATCGCGGGATTATGCGCGTCGGGCCCGCGGATCGCGTCGGCGACGACCGGCTGCATTCTGTTCATGACATGATTGTCAAAGATGCGGTCCATGAAGCGAACCTTCAGCGCCTCGCCGCGATCCTCCGGGATCAGGCGCGGTTCGGGGACCAGATGGTCGAGATATTCGATGATGATCGACGATTCGAAATATGGCACGCCGTCGTGGACCAGCAGCGGGAATTGTCCGACCGGCCAGTGCGCCCTGAGTTCGGGCATATGATCGGGAAATGCCGGGTCAACGTTGCGATAGTCGAAGTCGATCCCTTTTTCGTAGAGCGCGATCAGCGCCTTCCATGTGTAGGAGGAAAAGGGGTGGCCATAGAAAATGAGCATCAATCGGCATCCTTGCGCGTCAGCCATGCCAGCGGCAGGCCGATAAAGAAAATGTGCGGGAACAGCGCGACCGCCCCCTTGACGATGTCGGCGGGCGGGAAGGGCGCGCCAAAGCGTAGCGGCAGCACGAGCGCGTTCATCACCAGATAGAGGCCGAAGCCGTATAGTGTGCCGGTCAGCGCCCACGGCCGGCGCAGCGCAGGCACGCGCCGCACCGCCGCGAACCAGAAGGCGACCATCGCCAGCATGATCGCATAATGCGTCGCGAGCCCCGCGATCGCACCCCCGGCGCCCCAGTGGGCGGCGCCGTCGCCGAACGGCCCCTTGGCGACGCCGCGCAGCATCGTGCCCGGATCGCTCCCCGCGAGCACGCTCCACACCGCCGCGTAGCAGATGTCGAGCGTCCCGCAGAGCAGCCACGCGAAGAGGAGGGGGCTACGCCGCGCCAACGGCTTCGCCCCGGATCGCGGCCTCGATCGCGGCGACGTCGATCTTCTTCATCGCCATCATCGCCTCGAACGCGCGCTTGGCCGCGGCCGTGTCGCCGCTCGTCATGACGTCGGTCAGGACGCGCGGGGTGATCTGCCACGAGATGCCCCATTTGTCCTTGCACCAGCCGCACATGCTTTCCTGTCCGCCATTTCCCACGATCGCGTTCCACAGACGGTCGGTTTCCTCCTGTGTCTCGGTGTGGACCTGAAAGGAAAAGGCCTCACTGTGCTTGAAAGTCGAGCCGCCGTTGAGCCCGATGCAGGGAAAGCCGAGCAGGGTGAAATCGACGGTCAGCACATCGCCTTCGTTGCCGCTCGGATTGTCGCCGGGGGCGCGGTGAACCCCGCCGACCTTGCTGTCGGGGAAGGTCGCGGCATAGAAGTTCGCCGCTTCCTCGGCGTCCTTGTTGTACCACAGGCACAGGGTTGCTTTATTCGGCATCGTTTCTCTCCTTGATTTCGGATTTCGGGGGTCAGTTTTTGCGCGGGCCGACGAGGCCGAACGACGCGCCCTGCGGGTCGATGCCGTTCATCGCATATTCGCCGCCCGGGATTTCCATCGGGCCGTTGGTGACGGTGCCGCCGTTCGCGGCCACCGCCGCATGCGCGCGGTCGATGTCGTCGACGCCGATATAGAAGGTCCACATCGATGCGGGCATTCCGGGCATCAGCGGCATCACCGCGCCAAGCCCGACCTCGCCGCGCTGGATGAAGCGATAGGCGCCCAACTCGCCCATGTCCATTTCGCCTTCCTGACCCCAGCCGAAATGTTTCTTGTAGAAAGTGACCGCGGCGTCGGGGTCGCTCGTCGCCAGCTCGTTCCAGCGGATATGCTGGACTTCGGTGACCGAAAAGACGTCGCTCTCCATGCCTTCCATGCCCGGAGGCGGTGTGGGGGTCATCACATAGAAGGGCGCGCCCTGCGGGTCGGCGACCATCGCGATGCGGCCGACGGGAAGGTCCATCGCGGGCATCCGGACGCTGCCGCCGTCCGTCTCGATCGCCGCGATCGCGGCATCGACGTCGGTGACGTGCAGATAGCCGATCCAGATGGGCCGCGCGCCGCCTGCGATCATGTCGGCACCCAGCGCCATGACGCCGCCGGCGTTGCCGCCGTCGCTGCGTCCGATCATGCGGTAATCCATGTCGCCCGCGGCGGGATCACGCTCCGAGGCGATCGTCCAGCCGACGACCGCGCCATAGAAGCGCGCGGCGCCCGCGGGGTCGGGGGTCATCAGTTCGTACCAGATGAAGTTCGATGCGTCCGTCATTGCTTTCCTCCTTCGACGGTCGGAAAATAGTCCCCGCGACCTTCGGGGGTCATGTCGAGCAGGCCCCACAGCGGATCGACGAGGTCGCCGGCGCGGTGGTGCTGGCCGGGGTCCGACGGCGCGAACGCCATCTCGCTGCCCCAGTGATGGCGGACGGTCTCTCCATCCTTGCGAAACACGTTGAAGATCGTCTCGTCCCATTCCTCGCCGGGTTTCAGCTTGCGCTCTTCGCGCATCGCCGGCGGGAATTTGCGCGTGTCGCCGAAATAGTCGGCCGAATAGCGGGTCGTGACGTCGGACAGGAAATTCAGGTGCGGCCAGCCGCGCACGCGCGCCCATTCGACCAGCCGCGCGATCGGCGATTTGGCGACGATATAGAGCGGGGCACGGTCGTCGATGTAGCGCGCGCCGCCATCGATCGAATCGAGCAGATGGGTGCAGCCGGGGCAGGGCGTGTCGCGCTCGGCGCTCCACATGAAGCTGTAGAGGATGATGCTCGGCTTGCCCGCGAACAGCTCCGACAGCTTGACCGTCTCGGGCCGCTGATGCGCGCCGATCCGCTCGAAGACATAATCCTCCGGGATCTCGCCGCCGGGGGGCAGCGCGCGGCGCTTCGCGGCGACCGCCTCGATCTGGCGGCGAAGCGCGATCTCGTCGTCGAGCAACGCGTTGCGCGCGGCGCGATAGGCGGCGCTCTCGTTGGGGTAACTGATATGGTGCATTATCTCTCTCCATATCCTCCCTGACGCGTGGCGATGGGGAGGGGGACCGCCGCGAAGCGGGGGGTGGAGGGGCGGCACGCAAGCGCCATGCCCCCTCCGTCAGCCTTGCGGGCTGCCACCTCCCCATGGCTTCGCCACAGGGAGGATCGGGTTCAGGCCATCACGATCGGCTCGAAGCCGCCATAGATCATGCGCTTGCCGTCGAAGGTCTGGTCGTTCGGGTCATGCTGCATCCGTTCGTCCTTCATCACCTTGTCCCAGCCCGCCACGCGCGTTTCCTTGTCGGGCCACTCGACCCAGCTGAACACGACGGTCTCGCCGTCCTGTTTGTGCGCGGCGCGGTTGAAATCGGTGAGCTTGCCGTCGGCGACATCGTCGCCCCACGCCTCGACGACGCGCGTCGCGCCATGGTCGCGGAACACCTGCGACGCCTTTTCGGCCATCGCGCGATAGGCTTCCCTGTTGCCGTCGGGGACGGGCACGACATAGCCATCGGCATAGCCGGTGCTTCCCTCCGCGCGATCGTCGACGATCGCATCGAAGCCGCCGACGATCATGCGCTTGCCGTCGAACGGCATGTCGCCGCCCATCGCCGCCATGCGCGGGTCGTTCATCATCTTTGTCGTCGCGGCATCGCGCGTCGCTTTGTCGGGATATTCGAACCAGCTGAACACGACGGTCTCGTCGGGGGTCGCCTGCACCGCGCCCTTGAAATCATTGACCTTGCCGTCGGGCACATCGTCACCCCAGCATTCGACCATCCGCGCGACGCCGAATTCCTTGAACAGCGGCGCCGCGTCGGCGGCATGCTTGCGATAGGCTTCCTTGTTGGCGGTCGGCACCGCGACCACAAATCCTTCCACATAGGTCATCATATCTCTCCTTGGGGGGCGCGAGGGGGGGGATCAGGCGGCGGGCGGTCCCGCTT
>JAEWIL010000112.1 GCA_023387085.1 Pseudomonadota bacterium
GGCGGGCGCCGCGCCGCCGCGCACCGCCGCCTTGGGCGGCTTTACGGTCGGCGGAGCCTTCGGTTCGGGCGGAGCAGTCCGCTTGGCGAGCGGCGCAACGGTCGCCGCCACCCTTTTCCACAGCGCCGTTTCCTCGGGGGCGAGCCGCCGCGCCATGTCAGAGACGCGGCGCGAGCCGGGCGACGCTGGCGCGCGGCAACAGCAAAAGCGCCGATCCGCGCCCCGACATGCCGCCGGCGATCGCGCGCGCCTGGTCGCCTGCACCCCAGAAGCTGTCGAAGCGGTTCGCGCCCTTGATCGCGCCGCCGGTGTCCTGCGCGATCCAGAGGCCATTAGGCTCGGCGCGATCGAGCGACAGAAAGACCGGCGCGCCGAGCGGGACATATTTGGGGTCGGCCGCGAGGCTCGCGCGCGGCGTCACCGGAACCCCCAATGCGCCGAGCGGGCCGGGACCGGTGAGCTCGCGGAAGAAGACCCAGCTCGGATTTTCGTTCATCACCGCCGCGCCGCGCACCGGATCGGCGCGGAGATAATCGAGGATGCCCTGCATCGACGCCTGCCCGCGCTGCAATTCGCCGCGGTCGAGCAGCAATTTGCCGATGCCGACATAGTCGCGGCCATTCTGCGAGTCATAGCCGATCCGCATGATCCCGCCGTCGGTCAGGCGAAGGCGCCCCGAGCCCTGCACCTGCAGGAAGAAGAATTCGGCCGCGTCGGCCGCCCAGGCGATTTCCAGCCCGCGTCCTTCGAGCACCCCGCTCTCGATCGCCTTGCGGTCGTAATAGGGAATGAAATTGCTGCCATCGACGCGGCCGCGGATTTTCTTGCCCTTGAGCTCGGCCGAGAAGAGCCCGAGGTCGACGTCGACCAGATCGCCCGGTCGGCGATAGATCGGCACGTCATAGCCCGGCCGCTTGTCGCGCGACGCCGCGATCTCGGGCTCGTAATAGCCGGTGACGAACGCCGTCCCGGCGCCGACCTGGACCGTGCCGAAATAGCGGCTGAAGAAATTGGTGGCGTCGCGGTCGGCCCAGCCTTTCGCCGCGGCGCAGCTTTCGGTCCATTCGGCGTTTTGCGTCAGGCCGCTGGCATCGGCGCGGCGGAGCAGCGACGGACAACTCAACCGAAAGGCCTTGAGCGCCGCGGTCGCCTGTTCGGTCGCGACCCCGAGTTCGTTAAATTCGGGGCCGGCGATCACCCCTGCTTCGGCTGCTGTCGTCGCGGTGGCGGGCGGCGCGGGTGCGGGAAGCGGCGGATTGGGCGTGGCCGGAATCGGCGTTGCCGCAACGCTGCCCGTTTCGGACGGACGCGCCGTATAGGGGCGCGGCGTGCCGGTCGGCGGCGTCGATGACGATGGGACGGACGGCGGCGTGGGGCCGGGTCGCGGTCCGCCGGTATCGGGGATGACCGACGCGCAGGCGGACAGCAACGGCAAGACGGCCAGAATCGCGAACCCGGAAATCCGCGCGCGCGGCGATCTGTTCACCGCTGCCCCCCGCATGAAATCAGGCGGCTTCGACTTCGTCGAGCAACCAGTTCGGATCGCTGCTGCCGATCTGGCGGCGGAAGGTCCAGAGGTCGTCGGCCTGCGCCGCGTCGCTCATCGACCCTGCGATCATCTTGCCCTCGGCATCGCGGGTCACCGCGCTGATGCCGGCCTGATAGCGAACCGTGATGCGCGCCTCGCGGCGGTCGAGCTCGACCGCGGTGATCTTCGCCGAATCGATGCCGATCAGCCGGTTGTCGAGTTTTTCGCCGCGCGCCTCGCGCGCCTCGATCGCGTCGACAAAGCCCTGATAGCTGTCGTCGTCGCACAGGTCGCGAAGCGTATCGCGATCGCCGGTCCAGAACGCCTCGAGAATCATGCGATACGCCGCCTCGGCGCCTTCGACGAAGCGGCCGGCGTCGAAATGACGGTCGGCGGCCAGCAACTGGCGGAGCCCCGCCTCGGCCGGCGGTTCGTAAACGAGCCCCGAACCGCCCGGCAAGGCACCCGGAAGCGCCGTGGCCGGCTCGCCGTCGGGCAAGCGGACGGTCGCGGGCGATGCCGCCGCGCGTTCGTCGCTGCGCGGCAGCACCGGCTCCTGTTCGTGCCCGGTCCGTTTGCCGAGCACCGAATAGAGCCGCATGCCCAGAAAGGCAGCGATCATGGCGAGCAGGACGATGGAGAAAGCGGTCACAGGCAAAATCCGATATGGAAACAGAAAAGCGTCGGCCCCTACATAGGCGATCCGCAGCCATGATTCAAACCACCATGGCCCCGGTCACGCGGCAGGTCAACGATTCGGCCCCGCAACGGCACCGCGCGCCGACCCCGATCGGCGCCGCGCGCGAACCATTGTGCTCCCCTGCGGGCGCTGCTAAGCGCCGCTGCAACCGTCCGCCTAGCGGCGGACCCTTTCCATAGCTTGCAGTGAAAGCGTTAACATCATGGCTGACGAGACCGGCACCGACATCAACCCCGCCCCGCAGGCGAATGGCGAAGACACGGCGCCCGCGATCGGCCTGATCTCGCAATATGTGAAGGACCTGTCGTTCGAGAATCCGAACGCCCCCGCTGCCTATCAGTGGCAGTCGGCGCCGCAGATCGACGTCCAGTTCAACATCGGCGCGGACAATGTCGGCGAGAATATCTATGAAGTGTCGCTCAAGATCGACATCAATTCGAAAGCCGACGAAGGGACGATGTTCGTCATCGACCTGAAATATGCCGGCCTGTTCGGCGTCCGCAACGTTCCCGAGGACCAGTTGCAGCCCTTCTTCCTTGCCGAAGCGCCGCGCATCCTCTTCCCCTTCGCGCGCCGCGTCGTCGCCGACGTCGTCCGTGATGGCGGCTTCCCGCCGCTGCTGCTCGAGCCGATCGATTTCCACGGCCTGTTCCTGCAGCAGGCGCAGGCGCAGGGCGTTCAGGTCGGCGACATGGCGCCCGCCGGCGAAGCCTGAGTCGCGGCGGGACGGGGCACCCGATTGACCAGCCTCGTCAAAAGCGTCGGCACGATCGGCGGCCTGACGATGGTCAGCCGCGTCTTCGGGTTCGCACGCGACATGCTGCTCGCGCGCGTGCTCGGCGCGGGGCTGGCGGCGGACGCGTTTCAGCTCGCCTTCACGCTGCCCAACACGTTTCGCCGCCTGTTCGCCGAGGGCGCCTTTTCGGTCGCCTTCGTCCCCATGTACAGCCGCGCGCTGCACGGGGAAGGCGGCGAGGAGGCGGCGGCGAAATTCGCCGACGACGTGCTGTCGGTTTTCCTGTGGACCCTGCTCGCCTTTTCCGGGCTGATGATGGCGCTGATGCCCGGGATCGTGTGGGTCCTGGCGCGCGATTTTCAGGATGTGCCCGGAAAATTCGACTTCGCGGTCTTCCTGAGCCGCGTGACTTTTCCCTATCTCGCGCTCGTCAGCCTCGTCGCGATGCTCTCCGGCCTCTTGAACGCGCGCGCGCGCTTCGCGCCGGGCGCTTTCGTGCCGGTGCTGCTCAATATCGTGCTGATCGCCGGCATCCTGACCGGCTGGTGGCTCCGCGGCCCGCACGGCGACGACCGGATCGTCGCCGAAGCGCTCGCCTTCGCGGTGAGTATCGCGGGGGTCGCCCAACTTGCCTATATGGGGTGGGCGGTGCGGCGCGCTGGCCTCAAGCTGCGACTGCGCCTGCCGAAACTCACGCCCGAAGTGCGCCGATTGGGAATGCTGATCCTCCCCGCGACCTTCGGCGCCGGCATCTATCAGGTCAGCCAGTTCGTCGACACCTTCTTCGCCACGTCGCTGCCGCAGGGATCGCTGACGCTGCTCAAGCTCGCCGACCGGCTCAACCAGCTGCCGCTGGGGATCGTCGGCATCGCGCTCGGCACCGCGATCCTGCCGATGCTGTCGCGCCATATCCACAGCGGCGACGCCGCCGAGGCGCAGCGACTGCAGGCGAACGCATTCGAGATCGCCACCCTGCTGACGCTGCCCGCTGCCGCCGCGCTCGCCATCTGCGCGCCCGCCTTCGTCACCGCCTTCTTCGTCGGCGGCAAATTCACCGAAGCCGACGGACTGGTCATGGCGCAGATTGTGGTCGCGCTGATCTGCGGCCTGCCCGCCTATGTGATCGTCAAAATCCTCAATCCCGGCTTTTTCGCGCGCGAGGATACGAAAACGCCCGTGTGGACCGCGCTCGCGTCGCTGACCGTGAACATCGCGATCAACCTCTATGTCGTCGAACATTATGGCATCGTCGGGCTGGCGGGCGCGACGGCGGTGTCGGCGTCGTTCAACTGCCTGTTGCTCTACGCGGTGCTGCACCGGCGCGGATGGTTCCATTTCACCGCAACGCTCGCGGGCAAGATCGCGCGCCAGCTGGTCGCGGTCGCGGTCATGGCCGCGTTGCTATACTATATGATGCCGCTGATGGCGCCCTATTACGGCGGCAGCGCGTTCGAGCGGATCTGGTCGCTCGCCCTTCTCTGCGGGGCCGGCGGCGCGGTCTTCTTTGCCGCCGCCTTCCTCGTGGGCGCGCTTGACAAGGATCTGCTTGCCATGCTGACGCGGCGGCGCACAAAGGCCGTGCCAGTTCAGGAGTAAGACATGCGGACGCTATCGGGCATCCAGCCCACCGGAAATTTGCATCTCGGCAATTATCTGGGCGCGATCCGCAACTGGGTCCGCATGCAGGACGAGATGGCGGGCGACAAGCTCTATTTCCTCGCTGACCTGCACGCCATTTCCATGCCGCACGTCCCGGCCGAACTGACGGCGAACACCCGCGCGATGACCGCCGCGCTCGTCGCCTGCGGCATCGACACCGACCGTTCGCTGCTGTTCAACCAGGCGCGCGTTCCCGCGCATGCCGAACTGCAATGGCTCCTGAACGGCACCGCGCGGCTCGGCTGGCTGAACCGCATGACGCAGTTCAAGGACAAATCGGGCAAGAACCGCGAAAGCGCATCGGCGGCACTCTATACCTACCCGGTGCTGCAAGCGGCCGACGTGCTGCTGTACCAGACGACGCACGTGCCCGTCGGCGAGGACCAGAAGCAGCATCTGGAACTTGCCCGCGACATC
>JAEWIL010000133.1 GCA_023387085.1 Pseudomonadota bacterium
GACCGGTACATCGCGCGATTGATCCTCGTTCCGCTCGTCGCCAATCTGACGATCGCCTTCGCCATTCTGATCATCGACAAGATGCGGCGATTGTTCGATTTCGTCGCGACCGAGGGTGGTCCGGTGCGCGTGGTGTGGCGCATGCTCGCGAATCTGATTCCCGAATATCTCTCGCTCGGCATCCCGATCGGGCTGATGCTCGGCATCCTCCTCGCCTTCCGCCGCCTTGCGACGTCGAGCGAGCTCGACGTGCTGCGGGGCGTCGGCATGAGCTTTGGCCGCCTGCTTCGCGTCCCCTATGCGTTCGCCTTCGCGCTTGCGCTGCTCAACCTCGCGATCGTCGGTTTCGTGCAGCCCTATGCGCGTTATGCCTATGAAGGATTGCAGTTCGATCTCCGCTCGGGCGCGCTCGGAGCGTCGATCAAGGTCGGCGAATTCACCAAATTGGGCGAACGCATGACGCTCAGGATCGAGGAAAGCTTCGACGACGGACGGTCGCTCCGCGGCATCTTCGTGCGCGGCGTCAACAAGGACGGACAGACGGTGTCGGCCACCGCGTCGCGCGGGCAATTCATGGCGACCGACGATCCCGACACGATCATCCTGCGCCTGTCGCAGGGCGTGCTGATCCACGAATCGCCGAAATTCGCGGTGCCGCGCGTATTGACCTTCGACAACCACGACCTGCCGATCCCGCTGCCGAAGATCGAGGCGTTCCGCCTGCGCGGCGGCGCCGACCGCGAATTGACGATTCCCGAGCTCATCGTCGCGGGGAAAAACCGGAACGAAACGCTCAAGACACGACTCGAATCGCGCGCGAACTTCCATTTCCGCATCGTCGAGGTCGCATCGATGTTCCTGATTCCGCTGATCGCGGTCGCGCTGGCGATTCCGCCCAAGCGGTCGACCTCGGCGCTCGGCGTCTTCCTGTCGATCGTGCTGCTGGTCACGCAGCACAAGATAAACCAATATGCCGAGGATCTGGGCGCGCGCGGAACCGTCGATCCGATCATCGCGCTGTGGGTGCCCTTCCTGCTGTTCGCGGCGCTCGCGGTCTGGATGTACTATACACTCGCGCATGTGCCGGGCGGCCAGCCGATCGGAGCGCTCGAACGCGTCGCCTCGAAGGTCGGGCAGCGCATCCGCGGCCTGATCCGGATCTTCCGCCGCGAGCCGCGGACGAGCTGAGGGTCGAACCGCCATGCAGACCCTTCAATTCTTCCCGTCGCGCACGATGGCGGTCTATGTGGGCCGGACCTTTCTGGTCCGCACGATCGCGATCCTGTTCGCGCTGGTGCTGGTTCTCCAGACTCTCGACCTGCTCGGCGAGAGCGGCAAGATTCTCGCCGTCGCGGGAAACAGCGACAATGACGTCTGGCGCTACGTCGGCATGCGGATGCCGCAGATCATCGAAACCTTCCTGCCCTTTTCGGTACTGCTCGCGACGATCCTGACGCTCGCGACGCTGAACCAGAACAGCGAGGTGATCGCGATGAAGGCGGCGGGCATGTCGGCGCATCAGGTGCTCGCACCGCTGTTTCTTGCCGCCTTGCTCGTCTCGGGGGTCAGCTTCGCCTTCAACGAACGGATCGTCACGCGATCGACCGCGGCGCTCAACGCGTGGCAAAAGGTCGAATATGCCAAGGTGCCGAAAGACAGCGGGGTACGCGCCAATATCTGGGTGCGCGCGGGCGACGACCTGATCAACGCGGGTTCGGTCGAAACCGGCGGTTCGGCGGTCATGCTCCGCGATATCACCATCTATGAGCGGACGGGCGGCGTGCTGTCGTCTATGCTCAAGGCCGACAGCGCGAAGCAGGTCGCGGGCGGCTGGGAGTTGACGAACGCGCGGCGCTTCCTCCGCCGGTCGGGCACGCTCGAACCGCTCGGCACGGTGACCGCGATGAAAAATGTGCGCGCCGACCAGTTCACGCTCGCGCAGGTCGACGGCGACGAGCTGCCCTTCGACCGGCTACAGACCGCGATCGGCGAGCTCGAAGCGGCGGGACGCCCCGTGGACTCGCTGAAGGGTGTGCTGTGGCACAAGATTTCGGGACCGCTGTCGTCGATCCTGATGCCGCTGCTCGGCGCGATCGCCGCCTTCGGCCTCGCGCGCTCGGGCAAGCTGTTCGTGCGCGCGATCATCGGCATGGTGCTGGGCTTCGCCTATTTCGTCGCCGACAATTTCGCGCTCGCGATGGGCGACCTCGGTGCCTACACGCCCTTCCTCGCCGCATGGGGCCCCTTCATCCTCTTCGCGCTGATCGGCGAGATGATTTTGATCCGCACCGAGGAATAGGACGGAGGACGTCGGCTTCCGATCGATTGCGGACGTCGCGTCGCAGCGGCATAAAGCGTTGATGAAACCAAGCCTTCTGATCGCCTTTGTCGTACTAGCGGTCATTTCAGCATGGATGGGGTGGGCTCTCCGGGGACTCCTTGTCGTTGATGCATGTCTTGACGCGGGCGGCAGACGGCAGGCCAATGGGCAATATTGCCAAGGCGCTCGCTGACGGGTGTCACGGGGCAGTATTCGACCGATTGCGGCCATCAAGCCCTCTCCCGTTGGGAGAGGGTTGGGTGAAGGGTTGCTGCGGTGCTTCGAAGATAGAGTTTCGATCCCCTCACCCGACTTCGGCTAGGTTGCTATGCAACCAAGCCTGCGTATCCCTCTCCCAACGGGAGAGGGAACGTCCGCTAACTACCCCAAAGCAGATTTTGCGTCTTCAGGAGCGCTAGGCCGCAGCTCCCTTCGCCGATCCTGCCACCAGGTTGATCACCAGCCCCGGCAGGCTGCGGTAATTCGCCTTGTGATATTGCGAATCCGTCGGCAGCGCGCCTTTCAGGCGGCGGTGCGCCTCGGCGAGTGCATGATAGGGAACCCCCGGCAGCAAATGGTGCAGCGCGTGATAGCGCAGGCCAACCGGCGCCCACAGCTCGGGCAGCAGGCCTGGCGGCGGGACATTGACGCTGTCGAGGAACTGTGCGGTCACGGTCAGCACTTCGCCGTCATTTTCCCAGAGGTGCGCGACGAGGGTGCGGATCTGGTTGAGCACCAGCGTCGCCGCGGCGATCGCGCCAAAGATGACGAGCGCGCGCAGCGGCACCCAGCCAAAGACGCCCGCGGCAACGAGCAAGGTCGACCATGCCCAGGCGCCGCCTTCCTGCCACGCCCACATGCGGCGGAACTCGCCCTCGGGCGATTTGCGGCGGAACATCGGGTTGATGATCATCCCCGAATAGCGCTCGCGGACGACGCGCCGCAGCGGCGGGATCAGAAACGACAGCGGGGTCAGAACCGCATAGCGAAAGACGAGCGCGAGCGGCGCGAAGGCCGCGGCGACGACGAACAGCGGCACCGTCCACGGCTTCATCAGCGCGAGCGGCAGATATTCGGGGTCCTCGACCGTGCCATATTTGGTGCGGTTGTGGTGCAGGCTGTGGATCCCCTCGTACATGAAGGAAGGGATCAGCAACGGGACGCCGATCAGGACGTTCCACGCGAGCCGAAAGCCCGGTAGCGCATTCTTGCGGATATGCGTGAGCTCATGGATGAAGCTGCCCGCGCGGTAGAGCGCGACGACCGCGAAGAGCGCCGCGAGCAGCATCCACGCCGTCGAAGGCGCGAGGATCGCCGCGGCGATGCCCGCATAGCCGATGAGGGTCGAGGCGAGAAAATCGGTCCAATAGATACGCGCGCTGGGCGTTACGAGGTCGCGCGTCAGTTCCGACGCGGCGCGGATCATCGCCATATCGTCGGCAATCGCCGATTTCGGGACCGCCGCCACGGACGCAGCCGAGTGCCGGTCGACAAGGGTATTCATCGCAAACATAGCCGCTTCTTCACCATGATTTCGTGGCAGCAAAATGGCCGAAAGCGGGTCGCCAGCGCCACAGCAATGCCCTAATGCGTCGCCAAATATATAGGATCGCTTCCACAGGAAACCAGTATGACCGCCCACAACGAAGGTCCGATTACGATCCATGCCGTCAGGGACAAGGCCGACAAACGCGAGTTCGTCGAACTGGCCTACCGGCTCAATCGCGGCGATCCCGCGTGGGTGCCGCCGCTGAAGGGCGACGTGTACGATCTGCTCACCCCCGGCAAAAATCCGTGGTTCGAGCACGGCAAGGCCCAATATTTTCTCGCGCGCCGAAACGGACGAACGGCCGGGCGCATCTCGGCGCACATCGACTTTCTCGCACTCGAACAGCCCGCGTCGCAGGGCATGGGGCCGGGCACCGGCAATTGGGGCTTGCTCGAGGCCGAGGACGCCGACACCGCGCACGCGCTGATCGTCGCGGCCGAGGACTGGCTTCGCCAACAGGGCATGAACCGCGTTCTCGCCCCGCTGTCGATCTCGGTCTGGGACGAACCCGGCCTGCTGGTCGAGGGGTTCGAGCGCCCGCCGACAATCATGCTCGGCCACAACAGCCCGCTTTATCAGGGATGGATCGAGCGCGAGGGCTATCATCCGGTCAAGAAGCTCCACAATTATTCGGTGGAGATCGTCGACGGCTTTCCACCGATCGTGAACCGCATCGTCGCGGCGGGCGAAAAGAATGCCCGTATCCGCATCCGGCGCGTCGACAAGTCGAAGTTCGACGCCGAGGCGGCGCTGATCATGGGCATATTGAACGACGCCTGGTCGGACAATTGGGGCTTCGTCCCGCTCACCGACAGCGAGATCGCCTATGTCGGAAAAAAGCTGAAGGACATCGTCTACGAGGATTTGATCCGCGTTGCCGAAGTCGACGGCGAGGCGGTTGCCTTCATGATCGTGCTGCCGGACATCAACGAGCGGCTGATCGACATGGAGGGATCGCTCTTCCCGTTCAACTGGGCAAGACTGCTCTGGTGGCTGAGGAAGCCGCGCAGCAAGCGGCTGCGCGTGCCCCTGATGGGTGTCGTCAAGAAATTGCAGAACAGCCGGATGGCGAGCACCCTCGCCTTCATGATGATCGAATATATCCGCCGCGACGGCGTCGCCATCTATGGTGCCGAGGAAGGTGACATCGGCTGGGTCCTCGACGACAATCAGGGCATGAACGCGGTCGCGGAAGCGATCAACGCGACGGTCAACCGGACGTACCAGCTCTACGACAAAAAGCTCTGACGGGGTTCAGGCGGTCCGCAAAATCTATCTGAAGACGGCCCAGGTCGGCGCATGGTCGCTCGCCTTCTCGCGCCCGCGGTGGTCCTTGTCGACGCCCGCATCGACCAGCCGGTCGGCCATCGCCGGGCTCAGCAGCAGATGGTCGATGCGGAAACCATGGTCGCGCTGCCAGCCGCCCGCCTGATAGTCCCAGAAGGTCCAGATGCCGCCCGCCGGATGGCGGCTGCGGATCGCGTCGGTCCAGCCGTCGCCCAGCAGCCGGAACCAGGCGTCGCGCGAATCGGGCTGCATCAGTGCATCATTCGCCATCGCGCGCGGGTCCCACACATCGTCGTCGTGCGGGATGACATTGTAATCGCCGGTTAGGATGGTCGGAATCTCGGACGCCAGCAGTGCTTTCGCGCGCTCGCGCAGCCGCGCCATCCAGCGCAGCTTGTAATCGAATTTGGGTCCCGGCTGCGGATTGCCGTTGGGAAGATAGATGCAGCCGACGCGCACACCGAATATATCGGCCTCGAGATAGCGCGACTGCTCGTCCTCGGCCTCGCCAGCGAGCCCGCGCTGGATTTCGACCGGCTCGGTGCCCTTCGCGAGAATGGCGACGCCGTTGAAGCCCTTTTGGCCGTGATAGAGAAAGCCATAGCCCGCCGCCTCGATCTCCTTGGTCGGCATCGTCTCGTCGCTCGACTTGAGTTCCTGCAGGCAGGCGACGTCGGGCTGCGTTTCCTCGAGCCATTCGACGAGGCGTGGCAGGCGGGCCTTGATCCCGTTGATATTGAAGGTCGCGACTTTCATGGTCCTTCCTATGGCAGGAAGCCCGTCGCTTAGAAAGGCGTCAGATCGAGAAGCTCGACCCGCAGCCGCAGCCCGAAGCCGCGTTGGGATTTTCGACCTTGAACGACGATCCGCCGAGCGAATCGACAAAATCGACGACGCAGCCGCGGACCAGATCGATACTGACCGGATCGACCACCAGCTTCACGCCGTCGGTTTCGGCGACGATATCGTCGGCGTCGATGCTCTCGGCCAGTCCGAAGCGATAGGTGAAGCCCGAACAGCCGCCGCCATCGACCGCAAGGCGGAGCGCCGCCTCGGCTTCGCCCTTGCGATCCGCGATCCAGCGGACGCGCGCCGCAGCGGCGGAAGACAGGGTGATATCGGAAAGCTGCGTGGCCATGCCCGCAAGATAGGATGCGCCGGCCCAAATGAAAAGGGCGCCCCGGCCATTTGCCGTGAAGCGCCCCTCCTCTCCGACCCAGAGCAACTGCTTATTCGGGGCCGCCCATTGCGAGCTTGTCGCCCGTGAGCGCCGCGATCGTCATCGAATCCGAGCGAACGAAGGGCATCGGATTGACCGGAGCGCCTTCGATGCGGACTTCATAATGAAGATGATTGCCGGTCGAACGGCCCGTCGAACCGAC
The DNA here is from genome assembly GCA_023387085.1 of Pseudomonadota bacterium. Taxonomy (GTDB): domain Bacteria; phylum Pseudomonadota; class Alphaproteobacteria; order Sphingomonadales; family Sphingomonadaceae; genus Sphingopyxis. Next base: position 6,539 of record JAEWIL010000133.1, read on the forward strand.
ATAGCCGATCACATCGCCCTTCTTGACCTGCTGGCCGGGGCGGACGACGTACGACGACATATGGCCGTAACGCGTCTCGATCTCGTTGCCATGTTCGATCTCGACATAATTGCCGTAACCGCCAAGGCGCTGGGCGCGGCCGACGATGCCGTCGGCGGTCGCGTAAATCGGGGTGCCGTAGGGAGCGGGAATATCGACGCCATTGTGGCGCGCGAGCTTGCCGGTGATCGGGTGGACGCGCATGCCATAGGTCGACGAAAGCGACATCTGTTCGATCGGGCGGCGCGACGGCACCGAAACGCCGATGTTCGCGGCAAGACCGGTATCGAGGCGCTTCCACGCCTGGAAGATCGCGCGCGCTTCCTGATTTTCGGTCGGCTTGGTCACGCCTGCCGGGAAATTATCCTCGTCGGGTTCGTCGGGTACGGTGATGCCGGCATCGCTGCTGCCCGCATTTGCCGCGTAAGCCGCGGGAGCCGCTGCAACCGTCAGCGCACCCGCGCAGAAAATAAGGCCAAGATGAAACTTTTGCGCCAGAGAAGCGTATCGCACGTATCGACCCCGCAGTCCTTGTCGCCAGTGCCCTTTTTTGAGGGCCGCTGGTGCCGGATGTTTGCTCGGATGGGATTATTCCCTGCCCGAGAGGATTGATGGCGGGGCAAAGCTTACCAAGCAATAACGGCGTAGAAGTCTTGCGTTAAACCGGCTTGATGGCGCGCCGAGTCGTTGAATGGCGGCTTCAACGAACCCCGGAATCGCGATTTTACGAGGCTTTGCCACGTTTCGACGGCGTTGAATCCCATTTCGTCGCACTTTTGGTTAAACCACACTGTGCCGGCGGTCACATGACGGATTTCATCCTTGTAAATACGTGATAAAATCTTTGCCGACGCCGCGTCTCCCGCGGCCCGAAAGCGATCGACGGTGGCGGGCGTCACATCCAATCCGCGCGCTTCGAGCACCATCGGGACGATCGCGAGACGCGCGAGTGCGTCGTCGCGCGTTGTCGCCGCCGCTTCCCACAATCCGGCGTGCGCGGGCAGTTCGCCATAGAAGCTGCCAAGCTGACGCAATCGGCGGTCGAGCAAGGCGAAATGCATCGCCTCGTCGGCAGCGACGCCGATCCAGTCGTCGACGAAGGCGCGCGGGAATTCGCCCCCGAACCGGCCAACCAGATCGACCGCGAGGTCGATCGCGACAAATTCGATATGCGCGAGTGCGTGGATCATCGCGATCCGCCCGCGCTCCGAGCCGCCCTTGCGTCGCGGCATCCGGCTTGGCGCGAGCAGTTCAGGCCGGGTCGGCCAGGCGGGCCGGTCGGGCATCGCCACGTCGCACCGATGATCGAGCTCGCCGCGCCGCCACGCCCGCGCAAAAGCCCGCGCCGCGCGACGCTTGTCGTGCGGGTCCGCCGTCAGCAGGACCGCGCGCGCCGCTTCACCCAGTGTTGGCATTACAGGGTCTTCGCAGCCTCCAGCACGGCGTCGGCATGGCCCTTGACGCGAACCTTGCGCCATTCTTTTGCCAGCTTCCCATCGGCGCCAAACAGGAAAGTCGATCGCTCGATGCCCATATAGGTCCGCCCGTAATTCTGCTTTTCGACCCAGGTGCCGAAGGCTTCGCACACCGCGCCGTCCTCGTCGGACGCAAGGCGGACGGTGAGGCCATATTTGTCGCGGAACTTGCAGAGTTTCGCTGGCGCGTCGCGCGACACCGCGAGCACCTGCGCGTTCAGGTGCGCGAATTCGGGCGCGAGGCGGGTGAAATCCTGGGCCTCGACGGTGCAGCCCGGCGTATCGGCCTTGGGATAGAAATAGACGACAAGCGGCGCGCCCTTCATCGCCGCGAGATCGATCGCGGCGCCGTCGGCATCGAGCAGCTTTACCGCCGGAATCGGGTCGCCGATGGCGAGGGTCATGGCTGTGTCTCCTGTTGTGGCGAGCGAATCGAGGCCCACCAGTTCGCGATCTCCTGCCGCGCCGCGTCATGCGCGGCAAGCAATTGCGGCCAGCCGGGCTCGCCGCATGCGCTGGCCACGAGTTGACGCGCAGCGGGGGTCGCGGGTTCCCCGTCGGGCGCCGTCAGGCGCAGCATCACGAGCATCCGGCCGAGCAAGGCGTGCGCGTCGCAGATCTCTGC
>JAEWIL010000155.1 GCA_023387085.1 Pseudomonadota bacterium
ACCTACACCTGGGGCACCGGCGGGCGTCTGATGTCGATCAACGGGCCGCGTGCTGCGGTGGGCCCGGTCGATGACATCACGAGCTTTACCTATGATGCGGCCGGCAACCTGCTGACGATGGCGAACGGGCTTGGTCACACCACGACGTTCGCGAATTATGATGCGAACGGGCGCCCGGGTTCGATGACCGACGCGAACGGCACCCAAACGCTCTTCGCCTATGATACGCTGGGCCGGTTGCTCACAAGCACCGTCAAGCATCCGACGACAATCGCCCTCGATGCCGTCACAAGCTATGACTATGACATCGAAGGCCGAGTGACGGGGATTACGCTTCCGGCAACCGAGAAGCTCAGCTTCGTGTACGACCTTGCCGGGCAACTGCTCGAGATCGCGGCGGCGGATGGCGAGAAGCAGGCTTTCACGCATGACGCGATGGGCAATGTCACCGAGCAGAAGATAAAGCGCGCGGACGGTGTTGCGCGCTCCACCATCACGCGGACCTTCGACAGCATCGGCCGCATGCTCACCGAAACCCTGGGCCCCGACCGCACCACGGCCTGGGAATATGACAAGAATGGCAATCCGGTGCGCACCACCTCGCCGCGCAGCTTTGCGACCGACATGGCCTTCGATGCGCTCAACCGGCTGACCTCGACGGTCGCGCCCGACACCGGCACGTTCGCAACGCTCTACAATGCGAAGGACGAGACGACGCGCTTCACCGACGCGGTGTCAGTGCAGACGAACTTCGTGCGCAACGGCTTTGGCGAGATCATCCGCGAGACGAGCCCCGATCGCGGTACCAGCACCTATTATTATGACGCCGCTGGGGATCTGACCGCGGCGATCGACGGCCGCGGCCAGCGCATCGATTATACCCGCGATGTCCTCGGCCGCATCACCTCGAAAATCCCGGCCAGCCGCCCATCCTCGGAAGCTGTCACCTACACCTACGACAGCGGCGGCGTGTCGGGCTGCGCCTGCGTCGGGCGCCTCGCAAGCATGACCGACGGCAGCGGCACCACCACCTTCGGTTATGACCATCGCGGCAACCTGACCGCGAAGGCGGAGCCGCTCGGTACGCTCGGCTGGGCCTATGATCTGGCCGATCGCGCCTTGCAGATCACCTATCCGAGCGGCCGAGATGTTTCTTATGCCCGTGATACCAAGGGCCGCGTGGTCGAGGTGAAGACGCGCCCGAACAGCGGCACCGCCTGGACGACCCTTGCGACGAACATCACCTACGAACCCTTTGGGCCGATGAAGTCGGCGGACCTCGGCAATGGCCTCAAGCTGTCGCTCGACTGGGGCAGCGACCGCCGGCTGGCGTCGAAGCGGCTCTATACGGCCGCGGGCGCCGATGTCTGGCACCTCACTTATGGCTATGACGATGACGACAATATCACGTCGATCACCGACCTTGTGAACGCGGCGAACAGCCGGAGCTTCGGCTATGACAGCGTCGATCGCCTGACGCGCACCGACGGCAGTAGCGGCGCATTCGCGCGCGAAGATTATGTCCATGACAAGAATGGCAATCGCACCGCCGTCGAGCGCCGGACCAACGCGACTGATGTCACGCCGGCTGAGACCGACGCCTACACTCGGACTAGCGGCACGAACCGGATAGCGTCGGTTGCACCGGCTGGCGGTGGAACGCGCGGGTTCACGCACGACGCGCGCGGTAATTTGATCGGCGAGACGCGGCCCGGCGGGCCGAGCGTCACGCTCGGCTATGACGGGCATGCACGGCTCGCGAGCTACGTGGTCGCCGGTGCTGAGACGCAGGCGATGCTCTATAACGGGTTCGACGAGCGGGTGGGGCTGACGACGAGCCTCGGCGGCAGCCCGGTGGGGGAGCGGCGCTATATCTACGATGCGGGTCACCGCATCACCGGCGAATATGGAGCAACGACTGCGGATCTTCGCGGGGAGTATATCTGGCTGCGACCCGAAATAAGTGATACCTCGCCGTTCGGCGGTGACGACGGTCTCAGTGGCTACATGCCGTTGGCGGTCGCGGTACCGGACGGGGCGGCGAGCAAGATCGAGTGGGTGCAGGGCAACCACCTCGGCACGGCGGTGGTGACGACCGACGCCAGCGGTGCGGTGATCTCACCCTCAAGCTACGGCCGCATCGGATTCCCGGGGCAGATGCAGCAGCACGCCGACCTCTACTACAACTATTACCGCGATTATGACCCAACGCTCGGGCGGTATGTCCAGGCTGATCCCATCGGGCTGGGAGGAGATGCAAATCCTTACCTTTATGCAGGGGCTAATCCGCTCGGCACAATAGACCCGTTCGGATTGGCTGCGGCCACGGCCGGAACAATCGTAAAACAGGGCGCAACGCGTTCTCCCGCTGGAATCTGGCCTAGTATTGTTGGAACCGTCGTCAAGACGATCATTGATGCCTGTTCAGGAAACTCGGGTGACGGCCCAGATTGCGATAGGCGCTATCGCGAAATGGAAGAATTAGCAGAAGAATTGGGCCGCCGGTACAGAGAGTTCATGGCAAATTCGGGCGGGTTACCGGAAACAAGGCCATTGGTGCCACACCAGCGTTATCAGTTTCGAAGCAGAGTGGGTGAATCGCAACAATTTTACGAGAAGCAGGGAAGGCTTAGAAGGTTGATCGCGGAGTCGCTAATGGCTGGATGCCCTAGCATCCCACCGCGCGCAGCAGATTGGGCAGGCTTTCACCGGCATCTTGGGCAAAAGTATCCAAACCGATGGCCATCCAGAAAAAAACACTGAGGGGAATATGAGAAAAGAATATTCAAATTTCGAAATCGCTGAGGGATGGATATCTGACATGTCAGTAGATGAGGGGGTCGTTGACCCTCGAAGAGAATCTCTTTTTTACGATATCCTCGACAGCTACATATATTCCGACCCATCAAAGTCATGGGGTATTATTAAGTTAATATCTCAAAAAGAACTTTCACCATGGGTTATGGAAAATTTCTCAGCTGGGCCACTAAGTTCATTTATATATAGAAATGGAAGTAATTTCAGAGTTGAAATTAAAGATTTTTACAAAGAAAATAAAAAATTTAGAGATTGTTATGGTGGGGTAGTTTTTACAGATGAGGCGCAATCCATAATAAATTAAATACAATATTAACAATTGGACGAGGTCATATTGAAAAAGATCAAACGCGCGTAATTAAGGTGGCAGAGCATTAAATTCTGCTTCACGAGCTACGCGGTCGCCGGGACGCAGGCGATGCAGTACAATGGGTTTGATGAGCGGGTCGGGCTGACGACCACGCTCAGTGGCAGTCCGGTGGCGGAGCGTCGCTATATCTACGATGCAGGCCACCGCATCGCGGGCGACATGATTCGACGACCGCGAATCTTCGCGGGGAGCATATCTGGCTGCTGCCCGAGGTCGGGGACGCCTCGCCGTTCGGCGGCTCGGTGCCAGATGAGATGACGACCTTGCCGTTCGATTAGGCTATAATTATCGGGCATTCGGTACCGATGCACCTGCATAGGGATCATAGGCACTGGTTGCTTGGGTTGGAGCAGGCAATGAAATCGGGCGTTCGACGGGACGGGCAGCGATTGCTGGCTGTGTTCGCCCACCCGCCAAACCGGTAATGGCAGCGGCAATATTGGCGGCCCCGAACAGGATGAAGCACCCCAGCACGACGACGCCGCCGCGCCGCAATTCGAGTCTCCCCGAAAGCATCATCAATCCGATCGCCGCAACCGCAATGACCGCAATGATCGTTGCCGCTGTCCCCAATGCCGCACCCTGAAGCCAATCGATGCCGTGCGTGATCGGGCTGCTGTCGGGCGGATCGGTGAGCGAGGACATCGGAGAATACATAGACTGTCCTGCTGCACAGATCGGCGCGGCGATCTAATCACGTCGCGACGCATCGGGCAACGCCTCTAACGCGCTACAATGGCAATGATTTACACTGGCAGGGACTAGCTGCGCAGGTTAGGACCGATATCAGGGAATCGCCACAGGGCAGCGGCGAGAGACAGGAATCACGGGGAGCGGCATGAGAGGCAAAATCGCAGGGTCTATCGGTGCGATGGTCGGCCTCTTTCATGCGGCCACAGCCCAGGCGCAGGAACTTGCCGACCCCGCCGGCTCCGGTGTCCTCGTCTCGGCGGTTCGCTGGCTCGAAGGCACGCTTCTCGGCACCATCGCCACCGTCGTCGCTGTAATCGCGGTTGCGACGGTCGGCCTGATGATGCTCACGGGCCGGATCAACTGGCGCTATGGCGCCACGGTCATTCTTGGCTGCTTCATCCTGTTCGGCGCCGCGAGCATCGTCGCCGGCATCCAGTCCACCGCCAATCTGGGTCGCTGAGCCATGAACGGGGTCGAGCGCGACTCTGTCTTCGTCGCGTTGACGCGTCCGCAGATGTTCGCGGGCGTCACCTACAGCTATTTCGTGGCCAATGCGGTGATCGCGACCGAGCTCTTCCTGATCTTCAAATCGATCTGGGCGCTTGTCATCGCGCTGATCGTTCATCTGGCGGGCGTACTGTTGTGCCTGCGCGAGCCGCGCTTCTTCGATCTGTGGCTGACGAAGGTCGGCAAGTGCCCCCGCGTGCGTAATTTCTCGATCTGGCGATGCAACTCCTACCGGCCCTGACCTCCTCGCCCAAGGTCGTCGCCAACGAGGCTCCGGCGGGCCGGCATCTGCCCTATAGCCATCATGTCGACGGCAATACGCTCGCAACGCGCGACGGTCTGCTCATGCAGGTCATCGCGATGCGCGGCCTGCTGTTCGAGACCGCCGACACCGAAGAGATCAACTATCGCAAGCGCCTCCGGGATGCCATGCTGCAAGCGATCGGCTCCTCGCGCTTCGCGCTTTACCATCATATCGTCCGCCGCCGGGTCGATGTCGGGCTCGATGCGTCGTTCGATGATGCATTTTCGGCGAAGCTCGATGCCGCCTGGCAAGGCCGGCTCGACCGGCGCCAGCTGTTCGTCAACGACCTCTATCTGACGCTGATCCGGCGACCCTTGCAGGGCCGTGTCGGCCTGCTCGACGGCCTGCGTGAGAAGCTCAGCCGCACGAGTTCGCCGGTCGAAACAGCCGCGCATGATCTGCGTCAGCTCGACGCGGCGCGCGAAGCGCTGATGGCCGCGCTCGGCAGTTATGAGCCGAGGCTGCTTTCGGTTTACGAAGCAGAGGCAGGTCTTTGCTCCGAACCGCTCGAATTTCTCTCGACCCTCTACAATGGTGAGAGCCGTCCGGTCCGGCTGCCGACGCAGGATATCGGTGCCTATCTCCCCGACCGGCGCATCAGCTTCGGCCAGGAAGCCATCGAGCTTGCGCCTGCAGGCCATGCGGATCGCAGCTATCTCGGCATCGTCTCGATCAAGGATTATCCGGGCCAGACGAGCCCAGGGATGTTCGACGAACTGCTACGCCTGCCGTTCGAGCTTGTCGTTACCCAGTCCTTCGGGTTCATCGAGCGCCAGGCCGCACTCGGACGCATGAACCTGACGCTCCGGCGGATGCGCTCGGCCGAGGATGAGGCGCTAAGCCTGCGCTCCGAGCTCTCGAACGCGAAGGACGAGGTTGCCGCGGGCCGCTCGGGGTTCGGCGAACATCATATGACGATCGCGATCCGCGGCGTGTCGCCCGAGGAGGTCGATGCCGGTGTCGCCGAGGTCCAGGCGGCGCTCGCCGATCTCGGCATCATCGCGGTTCGCGAAGAAATTGCGCTGGAGCCTGGCTTCTGGGCGCAGTTTCCCGGTAACTTCAAATATATCGCCCGGCGCGGACTCGTCTCGACGGGCAATTTCGCGGGGCTGGCAAGTGGCCATAATTTTGCGCTCGGCCAGCCGCATGGCAATCACTGGGGCGAGGCTGTCACCTTGCTCGAGACGACCGCTGCCGGTCCCTATTTCTTCAACTTCCACCAGGGCGATCTCGGCAATTTCACGATTATCGGGCCGTCAGGCTCGGGCAAGACCGTCGCGCTCAATTTCCTGCTGGCGCAGGCGCGCAAGTTCGATCCGCGCATCGTCTTCTTCGACAAGGACCGCGGCGGCGAATTGTTCGTGCGTGCGATCGGGGGGCGCTATGATGTCCTGCGACCCGGAACGCCCTCTGGGCTCAACCCGCTGCAGCTGGAAGACAATCCCGCGAACCGCCAGTTCCTGATCGACTGGCTGGCGCTCCTTGCGGGTACGGCCGATGTCGAGGAACTGGCGCAGATCAAGGATGCGGTCGATGCCAATTACGCACAGCCGCCGCATCATCGCCGGCTCCGCCATATCGTCGAGCTTTTCCGGGGCGGTCACCGCCCGCACACCGATGATTTATGGTCGCGCCTCCGGCCCTGGTGGGGCGATGGCGAGCGCGCCTGGCTTTTCGACAATGAAACGGACGCCACCGATCTGACCGTTCGCTCGGTCGGGTTCGACATGACGCAGATCCTCGACGATCCTGCGGTGCGCACGCCGGCGATGATGTATCTCTTCCACCGCGTCGAGGAACGGCTCGACGGCAGCCCGGCGATCATCGTCGTCGATGAGGGCTGGAAGGCGCTCGACGACGATGTGTTCGTGCGCCGGATCAAGGATTGGGAAAAGACGATCCGCAAGCGCAACGGCATCGTCGGCTTCGCGACGCAGAGCGCACAGGACGCGCTCGAGAGCCGGATCGCGAGCGCTATCATCGAACAGGCGGCGACGCAGATTTTCATGGCGAATCCGAAGGCGCGCATCGAGGATTATGTCGATGGCTTCGGGCTCACGCCGCACGAATATGAGCTGGTTCGCTCGCTTCCGGACAGCGCGCATTGCTTTCTCGTCAAACATGGCAATGAAAGCGTCGTCGTCCGGCTGAACCTCACCGGCGAGCGCGAACTGCTCACGATTCTGTCGGGCCGCGAGCGGACGGTGCGCCTGCTCGACGAACTTCGCGCCGAGCATGGTGACGCGCCCGAGGCCTGGTATGATGCATTGATGGAGCGTGCCTGATGGCCACCATCTGCGATAGCATGCCGAGCGCTGAAAGCTTCGCCCCGAGCGCGATCCGCTTCCTCGATTGCCAAGCCCAATTGCTGGGCGCCGAAGGCTATAGGGCGCTCGCCGCACCGGGATCGACGGCCTCGATCCTGCTGACCGGCATGGTGACGTTGCTGATTGCCTTCTTCGGCTATCGCATGCTGCTGGGGCACACGCCGACGGTGCGTGAAGGCGTGCTAACCTTCGTGAAGATCGGTCTCGTGCTGGTGCTGGCGACGAGTTGGCCCGCCTATCAGACGCTCGTCTATAATATCATTCTGCATGCGCCGGCCGAACTCGCGTCGGCGATCGGGAGCCCCACGAACCTGCCGGGTAGCGGAGGCGGGCTCGTGGGCCGGATCGACGCCGTCGATCAGGCGCTGAAGATACTCGCCATCGAAGGCGTCGGCCCGGTGCCGCTCGGCCCCGATGGTCGCCCATTGATGCCGTCGGTTCCGCCGCCGCCATTTCTGGGGTTCGACAGCTTCGCACTCGGCTTTGCCCGGGTGATTTATCTTGTCTCGACGATCACCTCATTTGCGTTCGTGCGGATTGCTGCCGCCCTGCTCCTTGCATTGGCGCCGGTGTTCGCGGCCTTCCTGCTGTTTGACGGAACGCGTGGGCTGTTCGAAGGCTGGCTGAAAGCGCTGCTCGGGACCGCGCTTGGCAGCCTCGCAATTGCGGTGACGCTCGGTGTCGAGCTGGCCTTTGTCGAACCTTGGCTCGCGGCGCTGCTCGCGCGGCGCACCGGGGACCTCGATATTATCGGCGTTCCCGCGCAATTGCTCGCCGCCACAACAATTTTTGCCATCGCTCTCCTCGCCGTGATGTGGCTGACGGCTCGCATCGCCATGAGCCTTCGGATCCCGGCGTGGGTGCAGGCGCTTCCGGGCAACTGGCCGAATGATGCGCCTCGCACGTCGGTACCGAGACAGGTGGCTACCGCACACCCGCCGATTGAAAGCCGCTCGCGCGCCGCTGCAATCGCGGATGCCGTCGCGACCAACCAACGGCGCGAGGCGCTGGCCTCCGAAGGCGCAGGCAGCTCGCGCGCCGTCTACATTGCTCGCAGCACGGCGAGGCAGGAAAGCCGGGATCGGCCCGAGCGGGCTCCGATACTCGCCTCTGCCGCCCGGCGAACGCGTCAGCGCGTGTCATCGCGCGCCCACGCCAGGGATAAACGGATATGAAGAAGAACAGCCGCGAAGCACTCGACGCTTATTATACCGAAGCCGATAGCTGGGCGAATGACCGCAATGACGCGCTTCGTTCGTCGCGCCGGGTTGCATGGTGGGTTGCCGGCGGCGCCAGTGCCATCGCGATATGCGAAGCGCTCGCGCTCCTGTTCCTGACGCCGCTGAAGACGGTTGAGCCATACACGTTACTCGTCGACAAGCAGACCGGGTTCGTGCAGCAGCTCAAACCGCTCGAGGCGCAGACGATCTCGCCAACCCAAGCACTCACCCAATCCTTCCTCGTGCAATATGTGATCGCGCGCGAAGGCTTCGATATCGACCTCTTGCAGAATGACTATCGCAAGGTCGCGCTCTGGTCCGCCGGCGCGGCGCGCGAAGATTATCTCTCGGCGATCCAGGTCTCGAACCCCGAAAGCCCGCTTGCCAGTCTTCCGCGCTCTTCGCTGGTCGATGTCGAGGTGAAGAGCGTTACCCCGCTCGGCGAAGGCACCGCGATGATCCGCTTCGACACGGCGCGGCGCGATGCCAATGGCCATGTCTATCCGTCGCAGCCGTGGGTGGTGGTCGCGCGCTACAGCTACAGCGGCGAGCCGATGAGCGCCGCTGACCGGATGATCAATCCGCTTGGGTTTAAGGTGACGAGCTATCGCAAGAGCCCCGAAGCTTTGACGGTATCTGAGCCCACTGCGACCGCGACGCCTGTTCCGGCTATCGATCCGCGCGGGCAGGGCGCAGCGCCTCAGGCAACATCGCCGATGGCCCCGGCGCACCCGTGATAAAGAGAGCGCCTTGGTTGCTCTTGGCGCTGATGGCGTCGATGGCGCAGGCGCAGGTGCGCCCGCAGCCAAGCGGCGGCGATCCGCGCATGCAGACGGTCGATTATCGACGCGACCAGGTCGTGCAGATCGAGGGCGCACCCGGCTATCAGATCATGATCGCGCTCGCCCCCGACGAGCGGGTTCAGAATATCGCGCTCGGTGACAGCGGCGCCTGGCAGGTGGTTGCAAGCCAGAGCGGCAACATGCTCTTCGTTCGGCCGACGCAGGACGGCGTCAGCACCAACATGACCGTGATCACCAGCGCGCGCTTTTATGCCTTTGATCTCGTGCCCGTCGCTTACGGATCGCCGCCTTATGAGGTGCGGTTCAATTATCCTGCGGAAACCGCAGGCGGAGCACCCGGCCCCGAGAGCGAGATGGGCGAGGAGGTCGCGAAATACAGGCTAAGCGGCACCAAGGCGCTCTGGCCCGACGCGATCAGCGATGATGGCGCCAAGACCTATATCGACTGGCCCGCCGACACGCCGCTGCCCGCGGCCTTTTTCATCGACGAATATGGCCGCGAGCGTCTCGCAAATGGCAATATGCGCGGCGGGCTTTACGTGATCGACAGCGTGCATCAGCAGTTGCTGTTTCGCATCGACCAGAAGACAGCGCGCGCAAAACGCTATGTTCTGAAGGACCGAGCTCCATGACAGCACCCGATGCACCGGCTGAGGCAATGGCTGAACCGGCGGAGCGCGGCTTGTTGCCACGCGTCGCCAGACCATCGGCGGGTCTATCGACGGCGGCGATCGCGATCGGAGCAATGCTCGCCGGCGCCGTCCTGTTCTCGGTTCTTGAGGCTAAGAGGGCGGACTTGACTGCGCCTGCCGTGCGCCCGGCGCGCGCCGATCTCGCTGCCGGATCCGATGCGCCGCCGCCGCTTTACATCCCGCCGGTCCAGCCTCCCGCGATGGCTATCCCGCTGACGGCGCCACCGGTTGCGGTGCCAGTGCAAGCCGCCCCGGGTCCGCGATCGGCACCTTCGACGCCGCCATCGGCCCCATCACCGGTTGGACCGCCACCCATATCCTATGCGCCGCAGCCGCCCGTCGCGCCGCCCCGATCGGTCAGTGGCGCAATCCTGGTTGTCGATGCGTCGCAGCCGCAAGCAGTCGGCGATCAAGGGGCTGCCGGCAGCGGCAATGCGTCCCCCCTCGCGGGCGCAGATATCGCTGCGCGCAGTCGGGCTGGTTCCATGGCCGGTCGATCGACGACGGTTCCGCAAGGCACGCTCATTCCAGCGGTTCTCGAAACGGCATTCAACTCGACGGGTTCGGGGTTCGCGCGGGCGCTCGTGCAGCGCGATGTCCATGGGTTTGATGGCACGCGCGTCCTGATCCCGCGCGGCAGCCGGCTGATCGGAGAGTATAAGTCCGAGACGAGTCCCGGTCAGAAGCGCGCCTTCGTGACCTGGACGCGGCTGATCCGCCCCGACGGCGTGACGATCGCGATAGGGTCGCCGACCACCGATCCGGTTGGCGTCGGCGGCGTCCGCGCCAAAGTGAACAGTCATTTCTTCGAACGCTTCGCGGGATCGATCCTGCAGACCGCGATGCTGATCGGCGGCAACCTTGCCGCGCGATCCGCCGGAGACTCGGTTGTTGTCGCGCTCCCCGGTTCGTTCCCGACCGCAGGCATCACGACGCCTGCGACCCAGATCCCGCCGACGCTGAGCGTTCGGCAAGGAACGAGCATCAGCGTGTTCGTCGCACGCGATCTCGACTTCACTGCCGTGGAAGCGCGCCGATGACGACGGAACTGGCTGATCGAGTTTACCTCAGCAGCTATCTCGCTCCGCTAACCTTCGCCTTGGACCGCGAAGACGTCACCGATATCTATATCAACCGACCCGGCGAGCTCTGGATCGAGACGCTTGGCGGCAAGATCGAGCGGCATGATGTTCCCGAGCTCGACTCCGCGCTATTGCCGCGGCTTGCCCGGCAGGTGGCCGCGCTCAGCCACCAGGGAATCAGCCGCAAGCACCCCCTGCTATCGGCGAGCCTGCCCGATGGGTCGCGCATCCAGATCGTTCAGCCGCCGGCGACGCGTGGCGAGTTCGCAATTGCAATCCGCAAACATGTGTCGGCGGGGCTGACGCTGGATGACTATGTATCGGCCGACGCGTTCCGCAATATCTGTACCGGTGGCGATGCGCAGTCGGCGGCGCTTGATCGTGTAAGAGGGCTGGTGGATGCTGGCGATGTCGCGACGGCGCTTCGGGAAGCGGTGCGCGGGCGGCTCAATATATTGGTCTCGGGCGGGACCTCGTCGGGAAAGACGACCTTCCTCAATGCCCTCATCCGGGAGATACCGACTGAGGAGCGGCTAATCCTAATCGAGGATACGCCCGAGATACGGCTGGGCCATGAGAATGCGGTGGGGTTGCTCGCTGCGCGAAGCGCACTCGGCGAGGCGGCGGTCACCGCTAACGAACTTGTGTCGGCTTCGCTTCGGATGCGGCCGGATCGGATCATCCTCGGCGAACTGCGTGGGCCGGAGGCATTTGCCTTCCTGCGCGCAATCAACACCGGCCATCCAGGGTCGATGACGACGATCCATGCTGATAGCGTTGAACGAGCGTTCGAGCAGCTTGCCTTGTTGGTTCTGGAGGGAGGCTCGTCGCTTCAGCGCGAGGATATCCTCGCTTATGCGCGGATGACCGCGGATGTCGTGTTGCAACTCAGCCGAGATTCGACGGGGCGACGTGTGTCAACGATATCGATTCGGAGAAGCGGAATATGATAAAACGGATTTGAGCTTACGGCATATTTTGATTATTTGCCGGAAGCGAGATTAATTAGCCTTATTGATCAAAATCAATCTGATTTATTTAGTAAAGATATGAATTTTCTGAGATTTTCTTGAGCTAGAACGCCTTCGGAAATAGTTAGAAATGCTAAGTCATAATCGGAATCCACCGGCAGCGAGCCATCAATTGCGTATAAGACAGCTTCTTCCATGTCTTGATACACGAAGAATGGAATTCTTAAATCATCATTTTTAACTAATTCGTCCAATAGATAATCTTTGAGAATTTCGCTATACGTTCCAACTAAAATTACAAATTTGCATAGTGTTTTACAAATAGAGAAGGAAACTCTTTTAAATTCATCTGGGTTTTCAATATCAGACGATACCAAAATTACCAAGTTTCCATTGTAATTACTCAAAGAAGAAACATCTTCACTCCTACTGATTAAAATAATGCGCTTCGCCTTAAAGCGAATCATTGTATTGATCCTTTCAATTTGTCTGCTTGCCCCCTCAGGGCCTCCGCCCGTTGCTTAAACATGGCTCCATCGCGTTCGAGAATCTGGATACGTCGAGCTTGCTGCGCCGCTTGCACGTGCGGCGGCTGATTCTCCATTCCAGGCTTCACAGTTGGGCTGTCTCGCATACTTTGAGCATCTCGAAAATGCCGTTCCGCTTGCTTTTCATAGTTTCGAGCATTGCGCTCAAGAGTATTGATTTCTTGCCGTGTTGCTCGTTCAGCGGCGGATACTCCGCCTTTAGCAACCGGTTCGGGATTGCGCGGGCGAAACTTATCGGCCAAGTTTCGAATTGCAGGTCCTACAGCTTGACATGCGCCTAACGCGCAAGCCACGCCGGCCGCCATAACTCCTGCGGCCGCCATCTCCTGTTTCAGTTCTTGCGGCGTTCGCGGGTTATCAATTCGCGCCTGCGTTAATGATACAATGCCACTGTAGGCTGTGCTTCCAGAATCTGTTCCAGTCGGATCTGTTCCATTTATTGGATCATTGCTGACATAAGCATAGAGGTTCATCTGATCGTCATAGCCAATGGGATCAGTCTGGAGGAACCGCCCCAGCGTTGGCGAGTAGATGCGAGCCTTGTAATGATACATTCCGATCTCAGGCATCCATGCCTGCCCTGTATATTGGAACCGGCCGATATTGCGCGCGCCCGGAATGCCATATTCGTCATAGGTGTTGATCGATGGCGTTCCGCCAGTGCTGTTCGTCGCCGCCACGATCGACCCTTGATGATCGGCATGAAGCCAGCGCGTTTCGCCGCCGATGTACCAGACGAGCGGATCGTCTGCTGCGGCATTGCTGCCGTGGACGTAACGCGCAGTCAGCGCCCCCGCCGCGTTATATTCGCCGACCAGCGCATCGCCGTCATACAGGAAGCGCGTGTCTGCCGTCCCTTTAACCACGCGCCATAGCCGGCCCATCGGATCATAGGTCAGCGTGGCGCCATTCGACATCGAGATCAGTCGGTTTTCGGCATCATAGACATAGGTGTTGGTGCCGTCGGCCGTAAGATTGCCATTGGCGTCATAGGTGAAGCTCGCAGGTCCCGCAGTCGTATATTGATTGAGGCCGTTCACTGCATAATTGCGGTTCACGACGATCGCGTCGGGCCAGGCATAAGCATCATTATTCCGGGCATTGCCGACAATCTGCGACGCCGGATTATATGTAATCGGTCCGGTCATGAGGTTACCGGTGCCGCCGACATAGGTGTCGGCCTGACTGCTCAACCGGCCGATCATATCATATCCATATGTCACGCCGCTGCCGGGACGTTCGGTGCGCCCGGCGAGAAGACCGCGGGTATTATAACTGAACTGGTCGAGCGAGACGGTAGTGGAGAGGCCCTCATATACCCCGCTAAGCCGCGCGAGAGCGTCGTAGATATAGGTGAAGGACTGGCCGTCCGGGTGGGTCAGTCCCGAGCGACTGCCCGTTTCATCATAGGTCATCGCCAGCGCTTTGGAGAAGCCACCCATGCTGATCGTGCTCGAACGAAGCAGGCCGAAGCTGTCGTAGGTGCTCGTCAAGCCGTCCGCGCCGGTCGCTGAATCGAACTTCGCTGTGAGCTGGTTGCCCATCATGTCGTAGCGATAATGGACATCGCGCGTCGCCGTCGCGGGCGCGCAAGCTCCGACCTGGATCGGCGCACAGCCTTCGGGCACGACCTTGGAGGTCATCCGGTTGAGCCCGTCATAGGCGAAGGTCAGCGTGCGCCCATCGCGGCGGCGTAGCGAGGTCCGGTTGCCCGCGGCGTCATAGCCATATTGCTCATAGTCGGTGGTGCTGACCGTGCCGGTCGTAGTCTTGTGCGGGAAATACCAGTGCGACTGCCGGTCGTGGCCGTCATATTTGAGCTGCGCCTTGTTGCCCTTGCCGTCAGTGATGAACTCCTGCTTGCCATTACCGGTGTAGGTGTAGGTGGCATAATTCTGAACGATCGGCGTGCCAAAGGCCCGCTTGATCTGGAGTAACTGGCCCGCGGCATCATAGCTATTCTTAGTGATGCGATCAGCGCCGTGCGTCCCTTGCGTTCCAAGCAAGCAGGCACCCGTCGCGGTGGCCGATGGCAGCCCGGCCAGATTCATACGCACGGTGGTGCAGTCGACGAGGCCGCGGTCAAGGACAGAACGGTCCGTGACGCGTAACGTCTGCTCGCTCGCCGATACCGCCTCGCGGATCGCATTGCGCCGGCTATCATAGGTGGTGTCGGTGCGTTCGAGCACCGTCAGCGTCGTGCTTGTTTCGTTGGGAATCGTCCCGGTCTCGACGGCGCTGATCTGATCGTCGGAGTTGCGATAAGTGAAGCGCTTTGCAATCCGCAGCCCGTTCGGCGCCAACGCACCAATCTCCCAAGTCCGGCGTCCGACCGTATCGTAGCGGAAATATTGCGCATCGTCCGATCCCGGACGTGGGCCGTCGATCGACAGCACCCGCCCGGCTGCGTCATATGTGTAGCGGGTCTCGCGGACCTGCCCGGTTGCCAACTCCACCTTGCGTTCGACCGACGGCAAGAAGGTGCGACCCCAATATTCATATTCGGTCCTGAATTCGCCATTCGTCCCGCAAGTTGTCGTCGCGCCACAAACGCGCATGCGCGTCTTTCGCGAGAGGATGCCGGCTCCGGTGTCGAAGGGCGTATATTCGGTGTAGGTCTTGCGGCGGATACCGGCGGCATCGGCGGGATCGGTCCGCTCGGTTAATTGGCCATTGGCATTATAGACATAGTCGGTCTGGCGATTGAGCGCATCGCGATGCCAAGTCGGTCGCCAGCACAGAACGGTGTTCGCACAATCAACATATGACCCGGTAGCAGATAGATAAGGTGCAAGATTTATATATATTTGCTCGGTGAGATTGGCGAGACCGGAGCCCAACTTCGCAACCGACGTCTTTGAGATGATATTGCCGGCCATATCCCAGCCCAGCGATGCGGCGTTGCCCTCGGGATATGTAATCTGCGTAACGCGCATGTTGCCATCATAGGCATAGCTGGTTTGGCGGTTCAGTTCGTCTTTCACGCCAGTGATCAAATTGCGGTTGCCCGCCGGCGTGAAAGGGCCGGACTGCGTGATCGTATAGACCTTATGATAGTTGTTCGGGCCGGTCACATCGACCTGATCGAACAGATAATTGTCGAGCCCTGAATAATAATTGGGATTCGTATAGGCGTAACTCCACGATACCCCGTCCCGATTGACGGTCCCGATCATCGGGGCGCCGCTCGGGAGCCCGGTCGCGGCGGTGACCGTCAAGGTCGCCGCCGTTTCACTCGGCAGCTTGCGCGTGAAAGCCGTCTGTTCAATTTCGACGCCGAGGCTGCCGAGGTCATAGCCTTGATAGATGCGTCCCGCGAGATCGGTAATCGTGCCGTTTCCATTGTTGGTCAAACGCGCCAGCGGCGTCGACGGACTGCTGGCATTGTACAAGGCGACAACGCTGGGCGTCCCCCAGCCGATCTGAGTCAAATCGTTACTCTGATAGCTGATGGATATATAATATCCGAGGTTGGTCGAGATCTTGTTCGGCCGGAAAAAGGACCTGCTGTACGGGTCCGAACTCAGTTGAGATGTATCGTATGAATAGCTGATGATTTCGCCATCAGGATACTCGATCTTCGAGGCATAGAACAGCCGAAGATGCCGGGGATTCGGATCGCTTCCCGCCGGAAGGCTATAAAGATGCACGAGGTTCAGCGAATATCGCTCACCCGAGCCCGATTTGCGATAGTAGGTCCCACCGAAGTTGAGTGACGAACCGGACCCAGTAACGCTTCGGCATTGTTTGCCGTCGGCGATTTCGAACACACATCGAAATGATTCAGACACACCGTCCGCCGTGTGAACGGTCCAGGAACCGGTCAGATCAGAACCCATGTCACTGCTCTTGAACTGCTCACCGCTAACATACGGAGCCGCGTTCTGCACGCGATCGAACTTCAATCGCGGCGCCGCCGGGACGGATAGGACAAGCGCGTCCGGCGTCATCTTGCCATCGACGATGTTCACACCGTTCCGATCAGGCTCGACTTGCAGAGGCGAGATTGTGTTAGGGATATCCTGGGCATGAACCGATGCCGCAGCAAAAAGCGTCACGCCCAACAGAATGAAACCCGTTACAATGCGGACAAGCGCGGCTCGCGAGGGCAGCCCCGTCGCTCGCATCATCTTCACACAGCCGAGCGCCGACATAGGGAATTGAGCGGTCAATTTCCGTCCTCCCCTATGGCATCAGCTTCGAACTCATCGGGCGCCGCCATGAGACTATTGCAGACCGGGCCTGAGGCCGCCGTCCACGTAATTGTCCCGGTTGCCTGAGCGCCGACTGAGTTCGCCACGATATATTGGACGGTTTTCGCTCCGCCCGCCAAAATGTTGAATGTCACATTATTACCCGAGATTGTTCGCGTGTAACCCGAGCCGGTCGCCACAGAAATGAGCGAAAGTGGATACTTGCCGCTTGGCGATGTATCGTTTGTCAACGGATTGATCGTAAATGAGTCACACCGAACAAACGATGTTCCGGCGTTGTCGGTATTGGCGACCGGATCATTGCTAGGCGGGACATCATCATTCTGGATCGTGCCCACTGATTGCGAATTCGCAATCGTTGCGCCAGAACTGGGCGATGAAATAGTAAAGAAAAACGTTTCGTCGGGCTCGACCAGACTATCCTGAGTCGTTTGTACCGAAACTGTTTGCGTTGCTGTTGGCGGCGTAAATGTAAGAGTTCCTGAAACCGGAGTAAAGTCGACACCTGATGTCGCGATTCCGCTCGACGTCGTGTAATTTACGGACAACGGAGCTTCATATATACCGCTCAAAGTTATCGAGAAATCGATAATTCCACCTTCTATTCGGAGAGCAGGATATCCGGTCGATGCCACATTGAAGGAGGGCATCGGTTCATCGTTGTTAATCGTAACCACTGCGGTAGGCGTGCTTATTGTAGCGTCCGTCGCCCCCGACAACCCGAGATTGATCGTCTTCGGAACATTGTATTTATTATTATCGATAGTCAAAATCTGGACGATTTTCGTTGTCTCTTCAGGATAAAACGTCAGCGTTCCAGATGTGGCGTAATAGTCAGTCGAGGTCGCAGTGCCGTTGGACGTCGTATACGAGGCAGTCGCGTTTACTTCCGTCGTGCCCGACTTCGTGATGACAACATTCGCTTGGCCGCCCTCCATCACCG
>JAEWIL010000243.1 GCA_023387085.1 Pseudomonadota bacterium
GTCGTGGTTTCTTCCGACACGCCCTTGATCGCCTTGACCGTCTTGGTCAGATAACCGGGGTTTTTGGCAACGAACGCCTTCAGCGCGCGCTGCATCTCGACCTCTTCCTCGTTCTCGGGCGCGGGCATCGTCTCGCCGGCCTCGAGCTTCGCGCCCCACAACGCGAACATCGTGGCGTCGCCGCCATCGTCGAGGATCAGGTTGGCGGTGGTTCCATCTTCCACACCCCAGTCAAAGATGCGGCCGACATAGTCCCAATAGTCGGCCAGGCTTTCGCCCTTCACCGCGAACACGGGCACGCCCGACGCGGCGATTGCGGCGGCGGCATGGTCTTGCGTCGAAAAGATGTTGCACGTCGCCCAGCGGACTTCGGCGCCGAGCGCGGTCAGCGTCTCGATCAGCACCGCGGTCTGGATCGTCATGTGCAATGATCCGGTGATGCGCGCGCCCTTCAGCGGCTTCGACGCACCGAACTCGGCGCGCAGCGCCATCAGGCCCGGCATTTCGGTTTCAGCGATGTTGATTTCCTTGCGACCGAAGTCGGCAAGGCCGATGTCGGCAATCACATAGTCACGGGTGTCGGCGGCGAGAGTGGCCACGGGGAATTCTCCAGTCTGGCGAGGTCGACCGCAGGCGAGCGGTCACGAATTGACAAGCAATTATCGTGCGCGCCCTAGCCGAAAGCGCACCGCCGATCAAATATAAAGTATTCTTTATATCATCAAGAGGGACCGCAGCCCCCACCGCGCTTTGAGCACGACTCGGCTGCCGGAAAACCCGACTGGTGCGAAAATAAATTTTCGGCGGGCGCAAATGTGACAGTGCGGCCCGCTCGCTAGTGACAGCGAGTCGCGCGCACCAAGATTCTGAAAATCCTGATTTATAATGCGCCTTGGCGAAGAGCCTAATTTATATTTGTGACGGGAGTGTTACAACTGCCTCGAAATATTGACTTTTCTACTCGCGAGCGAGAAAATCGGCCAAAGGTTTCGGGGAGATAGACATCATGAGAAAAACGCTGCTGGCGCTCGCGGCTTTTGCGTTCACAACCCCTGCCGCCGCACAGTCGATCGTGGTAACCGGGTCGGAAGACGATGGACTGGCGCCGCTATCGGTCGCCTATGAGGAGCTCAAGGCCGGGCAAAACGAGGTTGCGGTCGCCAAGCTGACGCAGGGCAAAATCGAGTGCGACGATCCTTCACGGCTGATAAACCTTGGCACTGCTTATGCTCGCCTCGGGCAGAAGGCCGATGCGCGGATCGCTTATGAGGCCGCGATCGCGAGCCATATCCGCTACGATGTCGAACTCGCGAACGGCAATTACATGGATTCGCGCTGGGCTGCACGCGCTGCGCTCGCCAATCTTACCACAGGCAAGCCGCTGCTCGCACTCGCGCGTTAAGAGTTGGAATGCTACACCGACTTATTACCGAAAAAACTACGCCTCACCACCCTCGGTGGTGAGCAAGCGGGCGTCCACTCCCGCTTCGGCGAACGCCGCCTGCCAGCGATTGGCGGGCGGCGTTTCGAATATCACGCTGTCGCTGCCCGGCGTCACATGCCAGCCGTGGTGGACCATTTCCTCCTCGAGCTGGCCCGGCGACCAGCCAGCATAGCCCAGCGCCACCATCCACTGTTTCGGACCGCGCCCCTCGCCGATCGCGCGCAATATATCGTGCGAGCTCGACACCATCCAGCGGTCGGCGACCTGCACCGCCTCCTGCCCGCCCCAGTCGCGGCTGTGGATCACGAAGCCGCGCGTCTGTTCGACCGGTCCGCCGAGGAACACCGGCTGGTCGAGCGGTTCGTCATGGTCGATCTCGAGCTGGTCGAGCACGGCGCCGACCGTCATCCCGTCGATCGGGTCGGCGATGCCGATCCCCATCGCGCCGTCCTCGTCGTGGCTGATCATCGCGATCACCGCATGCTCGAAGCGGGGATCGCCGATCCCGGGCAGCGCAAGCAGCAATTGGCCGGTGAACCAGGTCGGCATCGTCTCCATGGCGCTACAATGCCTCGCGCCGCAAAAAGGGTCCAGCGCGTTTCGCGAATTGATCCCCCGTGCTTGACTCGGGGCGGCCGCGCCCCAATGTCGCGCCGGAACGAATTCCCCTCGAGTGAAAGGATGCTTCAATGACGATCCAGACCGGCGACAAGCTACCCAATGCGACCTTTGTCAAGGTGACCGAAAGCGGTCCAGAACAGGTCACCACCGCCGATTATTTCAAGGGCCGGAAGGTCGCGCTTTTTTCGGTTCCTGGCGCCTTCACGCCGACTTGCTCGGCCAAGCATCTGCCCGGCTTCGTCGACAAGGCCGATGAGCTGAAGGCCAAGGGTGTCGACGAGATCGTCTGCACCGCGGTCAACGACGCCTTCGTGATGGGCGCGTGGGGCAAGAGTGCCGGCGCGAGCGACAGCGTCACGATGCTCGCCGACGGCAACGGGGCCTTCGCCGAAGCGGTCGGCCTGACGATGGATGGCACTGCCTTCGGCATGGGCAAGCGCGGCCAGCGCTTCTCGATGATCATCAACGACGGCGTCGTCGAACAGCTCAACGTCGAAGCTCCCGGCGAATTCAAGGTGTCGAGCGCCGACCATATGCTCGAACAGCTCTAAGCCGCATACCTCCCTGTGGAAAAGCCACGGGGAGGTGGCAGCACGCAGAGCGGACGGAGGGGCTTGGACGCGATGGTGCCGCCCCTCCAACACCCTCACGGGTGGCTCCCCTCCCCGCTTCGCGGCAGGGAGGATCCATCGGTGGCCCTTCCCTTTTGTCACAATTTCGTGCAACACCGCCCCGATGACATCCCATTCATCGCAAGAAACCACCGACCCCGCCGCGCTCGTCGAGCAAGTCATCGCCGAACTGCAAATCGCGTTCCGCACGTCGGTCTCGAACCTCAAATCGGCCATCGCCGACTATGTCCGCGACCGCCGCCTGCCGCCCGCCGACGCGGCCGCCACCGGACTGTTCGACTATCCGGCAATCCGCCTGACAACGACCGGCGAGCAGCGCGAGGGGCAGACGGCGCATAACCTTGCCTTTGGCCAGTTCGAGCGCGCGGGGACCTTCGTCACCACCGTCACGCGACCCGACCTCTTCGCCGATTACCTGCGCGACCAGCTCGGCCTGCTCGCACGCCATTATGACATCACGCTCGAGGTGACGCGCACCGGGCAGCAGATCCCCTTTCCCTATGTGCTCGACGCCAGCGACGGGTCGGACATGGGCGGCGTCACCCCGCTCGAACTCGCGCGGCACTTTCCCACCACGGAACTGGCCGACATCGGCGACGAACTGGCGGACGGCCTGTTCGGGCAGGATCCTGCCGCCGACCAGCCGCTCGCGCTGTTCGACGCGCTGCGCACCGACTTCAGCCTCGCGCGCCTTCGCCACTATACGGGCACCGCGCCCGAGCATTTCCAACGCTATATCCTGTTCACCAACTACCACCGCTATGTCGACGAATTCGTCGCCTGGGCCGGCGAGCAAGTGGGCCAGGGACGCTACACCGCGCTCGCGGGCGCGGCGGGCCTTTATGTCGACCAGCCGGGCGTCAACGCCAGCGCGCTCGTCGCCGACAGCGCGTGGCGGCGGCACCAGATGCCCGCCTACCACCTGATCGCGCCCGACGGCGGCGGCATCACCCTCGTCAACATCGGGGTGGGGCCGTCGAACGCAAAGACGATCTGCGACCATCTCGCGGTGCTGCGGCCCGAGGCATGGCTGATGATAGGCCACTGCGGCGGCCTTCGCCCCAGCCAGCGCATCGGCGACTATGTGCTCGCGCACGCCTATCTCCGCGACGATCATATCCTCGACGGCGTCCTGCCGCCGGAAATCCCGATCCCGCCGATCGCCGAAGTGCAGGTCGCGCTCGCGACCGCCGCCGAAGCCGTGTCGGGCACCAGCGGCGCCGACCTCAAGAAACGCATGCGCACCGGCACCGTCGTCACCACCGACGACCGCAACTGGGAACTGCGCTATACCGACAGCGCGCTGCGCTTTTCGCAGTCGCGCGCGATCGGCATCGACATGGAATCGGCGACGATTGCCGCGCAGGGCTACCGCTTCCGCGTCCCCTATGGCACCTTGCTTTGCGTCAGCGACAAGCCGCTCCACGGCGAACTCAAGCTGCCCGGACAGGCGAACCGCTTCTACGAGGAAGCGATCGCGGCGCACCTCCAGATCGGGATCCGCGCGTGCGAGACGATGCGCGACGAGGGCGCCAAGCTCCACAGCCGCAAACTCCGCGCCTTCAACGAGCCGCCGTTCCGGTGATCACCCTGTCGCGCTCCATCGCCGGCCGCGTCGCGATCGTCACCGGCGCTGCGAGCGGCATGGGGCGCGCGACCGCATTGCTGCTGGCGAGCGAAGGCGCGAAGGTCGCGGTCACCGACCTCGACCTTGCCGCCTGCGAGGCGGTCGTTGCCGAGGCTGGCCCGAATGCCAGGGCCTTCGCGCTCGACGTCGCCGACGGTGCAGCGATCAAGGCGACCGTCGCCGCCATCGCCAATCATTTCGGCGGCATCGACATTTTGATCAACAACGCCGGCGTCTCCAGCTTCGCCCCGCTCGACGCGGAGGACGACTATGAGGCGATCTGGCACCGCGCGCTCGCGGTGATGCTGACCGCGCACCAGCGCATGGTTCGCGCCGCCTTGCCGCACCTCCGCAAGAGCGACGCCGCGCGCATCGTCAACATCGCCTCGACCGAAGGCCTCGGCGCGACCCCCGGCGATACCCCTTACGTGGCCGCCAAATCGGGCGTCGTCGGCCTCACCCGCGGCCTCGCGGTCGATCTCGGCAAGGACGGCATCACGGTCAACTGCATCTGCCCCGGCCCGATCCGCACCGGCATGACCGACAAGGTGCCCGAGGAAGACAAGGCGGTCTTCGCGAAACGTCGCACCGCACTCCGCCGCTACGGCGAACCGGAGGAGGTCGCACATGTTACGCTCGGCCTCGTCCTACCGGCCGCCAGTTACATTACCGGGGCGGTCATTCCGGTCGACGGTGGCCTAACCGCTCGTAATGCCTGAATTTTCCAACTTGCCTCATAGATAGCCGCTGAAAACGGGCGATTTGCGGCAAATCGCGGTATCGGATGAGACGTGCAATGCGCTCGACGACCCGCGCAACCCTGGCCCAAGCCGAGAGTATTCCTGTCCCGGAAGGGGTCATGAATTTTGCCGGCCCTGCTGATCCAATAGGAGGAGTCGCGTATGGGTGCGGTGTCTGAAAAATCAAAAATCATGGTTCTGGCCCTGTTGGCCGGGACCGCGACGGTCAGCCTGGCCGCACAGGCGCAGGACGCGCCGGCCAGCAACGATGTGATCGTCAACGGCGAGCGCATCCCTGATCCGTCAGAAATGACCAAAGGCCCCGAAATCCAGGGCATCATCTCGGCACGCAGCGATGGCCAGATGCAGGTTACCACCGCCGATGGCACCGACACGACGATCGCCATTGGCGACAATACCAAAATCAAGGGCAGCGGCGGCTTCCTGGGACTGAGCAGCAACAAGCTTGCCTCGGACGCATTGCTCAATGGCCTGCCGGTCACCGTCGAGACGCTGCAATGGAGCGGCGGCCTGCTCGCGAGCCAGATCGCACTTAAAACCAAGGATTTGCGAACCGCGAACATGATTCGAACCGGCACCAACCAGCGGTTTGCCGAGCAAACCGCAGCCACCGAAGCGTTGCGCGGCCGCGTCGGCGATATCGACCAGTATAATATCAAGGGCACGACGAACGTGAACTTCGATACCGGCAAGGCCGTGCTGTCGGCACAGGCGAAGGCCGATCTTTGTGCTACGGCAACGCAGGCCGAGGCGATGGACAATGCCCTGCTGCTCGTCGTCGGATACACCGATTCGCGCGGCAGCCAGGAACTGAATCAGGCGCTCAGCGAAAAGCGCGCCAATGGTGTCGTCAATTATCTTCAGCAGGCCTGCGGCTGGAAGCCCTATCGCATGCTGACCCCGACGGGCATGGCCGAAGCCGACCCTGCCGCGGATAATTCGACCCCCGAAGGCATGGCGCAAAACCGCCGGGTTGCCGTGAATATCATGGTCAGCAAGGCCGTCGACGGCATCTGATTATGCGCGGGGTGGGCGGCGGCCCACCCCCCGTACCCGTTTCCGGTAAACCGCCGGTCAGCGGTATCGCATCGCCACCTCGCGCTTCGACAAATTGGGGCCCATCGCGAGCCGCGCCGCATAATATGTCTTCCATTGCTCCTCGTCCGCGAGCGGCGGGATCGTCACCTCCTCGCCCCGATCGAGCCCGGTCAGCGCGGCGTCGACCAGATCGCCGGCGTCCATTACCATGTCCGCCGGAAAGGCGTCGACGTCCTTGCCCGACCGCTCCCATATCTCGGTACGCGTCGCGCCCGGCAGCACGGCCTGGACGTGGAAACCCTTTTCGCGCCCTGTCGCCGCTAGCGCATGGCTGAGGTTCAGCAGAAAGGCCTTCGATCCGCTGTACACACCCTCGAAGGCTTCGGGGGCAAGCGCGAGGACCGACGCGATATTGACGATCGATCCTTTGCCACGCGCACCGAAGGCCTTGCCCGCGGCGATCGCGAGCCGCGCCGCGGCGGTGACGTTGAGCGCGATGATCGTCTGAATCTCGGCCGCGCTGTTTTCGAGTGTGCCGCCGTTGAGCGACATGCCGGCATTGTTCACGAACAGCGTGATATGCGCATCGTCGAGCAAGCGCTGCTCGACCCGTGTCACATCGTCGCTTCTGGTCAGGTCCGCGGCGATCACGTCGATCTGGACGCCTGTTTCGGCGCGCAGCCTCGCGGCCAGCGCCTCCAACTGGGCAGCGTTGCGCGCAACCAGGATCAGGTCGTGGCCGCGCCGGGCGAGCCGGTCGGCATAAACGGCACCAAGGCCGGTCGAGGCGCCCGTTATGAGGGCCGTTCCATTGGGGATAGTCATGGCAGATATTCCTTGCTGGCGGCCCGGAAGCGAGTCGCTTGCAAAATGATAGTTACTGGACCATATGACTTCAATGAGCAGCGAGGAAAATAATTTGGGCTTCTGTCCGGTCGATCGCGGACTGACGCGCGTCGGCGATCGTTGGAGCATCCTTGTGCTCCGCGACATCGACCGCGGCCTGACGCGCTACGAGCAATTGCGCACCAGCCTCGGTATCGCGCCGAACATATTGTCGCGGCGCCTGTCCGCGCTGACCGGGGCCGGCCTGATCGAAAAGCGACGCTATAACGAACGCCCGCCGCGCGACGAATATCTGCTCACCGAAGCGGGGCGCGACTTTCTTCCGATTCTTGCGGCGATCGGTGCTTGGGGAGCCAAGCATAATGGCGCGGGGCCACTGACGCGCCAAATCGATGTCGAGACCGGCGAAGCGATCCGGCCGATGGTGGTCGATGCAAACACCGGCGCGCCGATCGGCTCGCGCCCGCTGCGCTTCGAATATCCGGAGTAATCTCCTCGCGGCGGCGAAGCGGTAGGAAGGCTTATTTATACATGCCCTCGCGCAGGTTGATCCCGTGCTCGATCCAGACCTTGAGCGCACACAGCATCTGCGACCAGCCCTGGCAATTGCCGTAGGAGGCGCCAAGCGCGCCCTGATTCTCGCGCCAGCCTTCCTCGGCGATCTCGACGAGGGTGCGGTCGTCGTCCAGCGGCTTGAAATGCATCGTCACGCGGGTGCGATAATCGGCGTCCTTGAGTTCGCCGCCCTCGACATTCGGCGCCTCGCCCTCGCTCGCCTGCCATTCGAGGACGATCTTCTCGTCAGGCACGACCTCGATCACATAGACGGGGAAGGCTCCCGGGAAGTCATGGAAATCCCATTCGACCGTCGCGCCGGTTTCCAGCCGGCCCTTCGCGCCGCCGGTGGTGAAATAATGCGACAGTTTTGCGGGGTCGGCGACCGCCTCGAACACCTCGTGCACCGGCTTCGCGATCCGCGCTGCGACCCTGAATTTCAGTTCCATGTCCACTCTCCGCTTGAGTCGGATCCTTTTATGTTATATTTATATAACATGTCAATTCACGACCAGTTCGACGCGACGTTCAAGGCGCTCGCCTCGCCGATCCGGCGGCAGATTCTCGACGATCTGAAGGACCAGCCGCTGACCACCGGCGCCTTGTGCAGCCATTTCGCCGACATCGACCGATGCACGGTGATGCAGCATCTGAAGGTGCTCGAGGATGCCGGGCTGGTCATCGCCGAGCGCCGCGGCCGCGAACGCTGGAACCATCTCAACGCCCTGCCGATCCAGGACATTCACGACCGCTGGATCGGCCCGCACGCGGCGGCCGCAACGGCGCGGCTCGCGCGGTTCAGACAGGCGATCGAGGCGCAGTAATCGGCGACGGCGCGTGACGACCGGAAGCGTACGTTCCGATTTTCGTCACCCTGAACTTGTTTCAGCATCCATGGTCTGAGCTCTCGTCTAGCGCTGCGGCGAAGGAAACGGCAGGCCATGGACCCTGAAACAAGTTCAGCATGACGAGGTTTCAAGGGCATCTTTCCACCCCAAAGCCGACGTCGCCGCAAATAGGCCTTTCCTATATTATCCGGCTGTGTCAGCCTTCATCCGGCTCTTTCATTTGGTGAACAAAATGCGTTTGCTGCCTAGTTCGCGGGTGTGGTCACGGCATGACGCGTTCGGCACGGCGCAAAGCCCGAACCGGGACGCGCATAAGGCTGAACTTTCCTGAACTTTGGAATTGTCACGCCACCCTTCGCCGACCAGATCCCGGATCCGGGCCGGAACGATGCCATAGCCATGACCGATATCCACCCCAAGGCCGACATTCGCACTCGACCTCCCATAACAAAAGGGCCGGGAATCGCTCCCCGGCCCTCATGCAGCGCCTTTGGCGGGCTTACCAGCCCGACGGATGCCCCTTGTTCTGCTCGTCGAGCCATTTCTTCAGCGGCGCGAAATAGTCGGCCATCGCCTTGCCCGACATTTCGCGGCTGCCGGTAAAGACCTGCAGCGCGTCGGGCCAAGGCTTCGACGCGCCCATTTCGAGCATCGCGTTCAGCTTCGCGCCGACCTGCTTGTTGCCATAGAAGGAACAGCGGTGGAGCGGTCCCTTCCAGCCCGCCTGCTTGCATGCCGCCTGATAGAATTGGAATTGCAGCACACGGGCGAGGAAATAGCGGGTGTAGGGCGTGTTGCCCGGAATGTGGAACTTGGCGCCCGCGTCGAAGGCGTTCGCCGGACGTTCGACCGGCGGGGTGATCCCCTGATATTCCTTGCGAAGGTCGGTCCAGGCCTTGTTATAGTCGGCGGGCTTGATCGATCCGTCGAAGACACCCCAGCGCCAGCGATCGACGAGCAGACCGAAGGGCAGGAAGGCGACCTTGTCCATCGCCTGACGGAGCAGCAGGCCGATGTCCTTGTCGGCGCTCGGCACCTTCGATTTGTCGAGGAGGCCGATGTCGACGAGATATTGCGGGGTGATCGACAGCGCGACGAAGTCGCCGATCGCCTCGTGGAACCCGTCGTTCGCGCCGTTCAGATAGAGGAACGGCTGCTTGTTATAGGCGCGCTGGTAATAATTGTGGCCGAGTTCGTGATGGATCGTCGTGAAATCGTCGGCGTTCACCTTGATGCACATCTTGATGCGGACATCGTCCTTGTTGTCGATGTCCCACGCCGAGGCATGGCAGACGACCTCGCGGTCGGCGGGCTTCAGGAACTGGCTACGCTTCCAGAAGGTTTCGGGCAGCGGCGCGAAACCCAGCGACGAATAGAAATTCTCGCCTGCCTTCACCATGTCGAGCGGAGTCTTGCCCTTTTCGGTCAAAAGATCGCCGACGTCATAGCCGAGATCGCCGGCACCCGGCGGCGCGACGAGCGGGTAGATATTTCCCCATTCCTGAGCCCACATATTGCCCAGCAGGTCGGCACGGATCGGCCCGGTTTTCGGCTGCACCGCGTCGCCATATTTCTCGTTCAATTTCCAGCGGACATAGGTGTGAAGCGCCACATAGAGCGGCTTCATGTCCTGCCAGATCTTCTCGGTCAGCTTGGCGAACTCCTCGGGCGGCATGTCATAGCCCGACCGCCACATTGCGCCCGTGTCCGCGAAGCCCAATTCCTTGGCCCCCTCGTTCGCGATGGCGACCATCTTGACATAATCGTCCTTCATGGGCGCGCCGACCTTGTCGTGCCAGCTTGCCCACATCTCGGCATATTCGGCGGGGGTGCGCTTGAGATTGCCCATCTCGGCCTCGATGTCCGAACCCGAGATTTCCTTGCCGTCGAGCGTCCCACGGCCCTTGCCGTACTGCGACTGCAGGTCAGTGGCGATCGTGTTGAGTTCGGTCGCCGCGCCGGGCGTCGTCGGCGCCGGCAGGACGATGCCGGTGCGCAGGATGTCGAGCTTGCGCCTGGTGTCGGCGTTGAGCCCCGCCACGTTCATGTATTTCGCGGCTTCAAGCGCATATTTCACCGATTTCTCGGTCCCGACCGCGTTGATCCGCGCCGCCATCGCGTCGGTGTCCTCAGTGATATAGGTTGCGTTGACCCAGTTCACCTGGCTGCCCTCGACCGTATAGTCGAACAGGTCCTTTTCGACCGCGGCGATGAAGGCATCGGCATCGGCCGCCGTCGGGGCTGCGGCGGGTGCGGCAGCAGGAGTCGCCTGTGCAAGCGCGGGGCTTGCCACCGCGAGCGACAACGCCAGCGACAGCATTGAAATCATGGCTTTCATGGGGTGCGTCCTCTGATGTTCCATGCGCTCTCTGGCGCGATGGCGCGTAATCTGGACCGCGCGGCGGACAGGGTCAAGCAGCGAGGAACGAGGCGATCGCCTCGCCCAGTTCGGGGCGCGTGACGCTCGACATATGCGTGCCGGGAATGGTCGCGAGACGCGCATCGGGCAACGCCGCGACGAGATCTTCGGCCGAGCCATTATCCTGATCCTGATCGCCGCAGACGACCAGCGTCGGCATCGTCAGCGCCGCGAGCATGCCCGGCGTCGTGTCGGTGAAGCTGTCCAGCAGCAGGCTCGCCGCGACGCGATCGACCTTCATCGTCTTCATGAACTGGATCGACATCCAGGTGTCGTCGCCACGCTTCGCGGTTTCATACTCCGCAATGACGCGCCGGAAAAATTGTCCGCGCTTCTGCCATCCGGCCAGTCCCGCAAGACCCATACCGCCGAGGATCAGCCGGCGCGGTTTCATGCCCGCGACAACCGCGCGAACGCTGGTACGGGCGCCGAGCGAAAAGCCGCCGAGATCGAAATCGGCGAGGGCGAGGTGGGCGACCAGATCCTGAACGTCGTGAACCAGCACGTCGGGCGGATAACGTTCGGGGCCGTGCGGCGCCTCGCTCGCCCCGTGAACGCGCAGGTCGGGCATGACCACGCGATAACCGCCGGCCGCGATGCGCGCCGCGGTGCCGAACTTGATCCAGTTGACCTCGGCATTCGAGAACAGGCCGTGGAGGAGCAGTATCGGGCTACCCTCGCCTATCTCGCGCCACGCCAGCCGCACGCCGTCGCGCGCGTCGAAATATTGAGGGTCGGTTGTCATGCCCGGCCTATGCGCCCTTGGCGTCGGATCGCGCAAGACCGATCAGCGTGGTTGAAGCCCCTTCTGCTCCATCCGCCACCGCGCCATCTCGATACGATCCTGCCCGAAAAATGGCTCGCCATCGAAGACCAGCGTCGGCACGCCCCAATGGCCGGAGATTTCGAGCGCGACCTGATTCGCCGCGATCTCGGTGTCCAGCACCTCGGCATCTGCTTCGGCCTCTGCGTCGAGATCGGCGAGATCCAGCCCCGCGCGCTTTGCCGCGCCGGCCAGATGATCGCCCATATGCCAATCCTGCGCGCCACCCCATATCAGCTGCGCGGCTTCATGCGCGAAGGCGAGGCTCTTCCCGCGACGCGACGCCGCCTGCCCAAGCCGCGTCAGCCGATAAATATAAGGTTGCTCGTCGGCGATCGCGCGCGTCGCCACATTCTGGACGATCGGGTCGGGACGCGGCGGGCCGAAAGGAATGCCGTGGAACTGCGCGACGCGGATCATGTCACGCATCGTATAGCTCAGCCAGTTGGGATGGTTGCGCTCGAAGAATTCGGGCTGACGGATCGCAAGGGGATAGACCGGACGCAGATTGATGATCAGGTCATGGGTCGCAACAAGCGCCCGATAGCGCCCGATCGCCAGATAGGAATAGGGCGAGCGGAAGGACCAGAAGAGGTCGGCGGTCAATGTCATGACATGCATAGTGCCAAAAACAAAACGCCTTGCAAGAGTCATGTCGGAATTTTTTACACCATATCAGATGCTTTCGTACACGCGGCAAAATCGCGATTGGACATAATAGCATCTGCTATTATATCGTCTGCCATGAATGAAACGATCGGCTTTCTGCTGAACGATAGCGCGCGGCTGTTCCGGCGCGCCTTCAACGCGCGCACGAAGGACAGCGGCGTTACTGCACTGCAATGGCGGATGATCAGCTATCTGCAACGCCATGAAGGCATTCGGCAGGGTCCGCTCGCCGATCTGATCGAAGTCGAGCCGATCACCCTGTCCCGAATGGTCGACCGGCTCGTCGAGGCCGACTTGGTCGAGCGTCGCGCCGACCCGACAGATCGCCGCGCTTGGCGGCTTTATCTGACCCCCAAGGCCGGCGATCTGCTCCGCACGATGCGACGCACCGCCGAAGCCCTGAACGATGAAGCGGCGGAGGGGCTAACCCCCGCCGAACGCGACCAACTTGCCGCACTCGTCGAGCGCGTGCGCGCGAATCTCTCCCGCCGCGAATGCCTGAAAGACGCCATATAAATGGACGAGCTCTCCCCCTCCCGCCGCCCCGAAAGTCCCCGTGCCGATGAGCCGCGGCCCCAAACGCTGCCCAAGGCCGATCCCGTGCCTGCCGCAGCTACTCCCGCGCCGGGCACCGAAGAAGAGGCGCCCTCGCCGTGGCGCACACGCGCGCTGATGTTCGGCCTGCCGCTCGTGCTGGCAGCCGCTGGCGGCTGGTACTGGTTGACGAGCGGCGGATCGGTGTCGACCGACAACGCCTATGTGCAGATGGACAAGGTGTCGGTCGCCGCCGAGGTCGGCGGGCTGATCACCGAGGTCGCGGTGCGCGAAGGAGAGGAGGTCCAGAAGGGTCAGCTGCTCTTTCGGATCGACGGCCGCCCCTATGCGTTGAGCGTGGCGCAGGCGAGCGCGGCGATCGAAGCTGCACAGGTCGATGTCGGCAATCTCTCGGCGAGCCTCAATTCGACCGGCGTCGATATCAAGGCGGGACAGGAAGCCGTCAGTTTCGCCGAATCGAATTTCGCACGGCAGGCGGCACTGATGGAAAAGGGCTTCACGACCAAGGCCGCTTATGACGCATCGAAGCACGCCGTCGAACTGGCGCGCGCCAGCCTGGCGCAGGCGAAGGCGAACGCGGCCGAAGCGCGCGCGAAGCTCGCAACCGGCTCCGGCGGCATCAACCCGCAGGTCGAAGCGGCGAAAGTCCAGCGCGCGCAGGCGGAAGTCAATCTCGGCCGCACCGAAGTGCGCGCGCCGAGCGCCGGGCGCATCGCCGAATCGGATCGCTTGCAACTCGGCCAGATGATGGTCGCGGGGCTTCCTGCCGTGACGCTTGTCGATACCGCGCATCCGTGGGTCGATGCCAATTTCAAGGAAACCGATCTTGCGAATATGTGTGTCGGCCAGCGCGCCGAGATGCGCTTCGACGCCTATCCGGGCCTTGTCGTGCGCGGTCATGTCAAGACGATCGGCGCCGGCACGGGCAGCGAATTCTCGGTGCTTCCGGCGCAGAATGCGACGGGCAATTGGGTCAAGGTGACCCAGCGCGTTCCCGTTCGGATCGCTTTCGACGAGGTCGCGAAGCGCCCGATGATCGCCGGCCTGTCGACCGACGTCACTGTCTATACCAACGGCGGCTGCAAGTAGGGACGAAAGAGTGGCGAGCCGCGCCCTTCCCCGCCGCGCCGCGCCCGCCGCGACGATCGTCCAGGAAGGGCGCCCGCTCTATGAGCAGGTGCGTTATCGCGGGCTGCTGACGATCGCGGTCATGGGCGCGTCGGTTATGCAGATCCTCGACACGACGATCGCCAACGTCGCCATCCCGCACATGCAATCGAGCCTCGGGGCGACAAGCGAGACAGTGAACTGGGTCCTCACCAGCTATATCATCGCCTCGGCCGTCGCGATGCCGATCACGGGCTGGCTTGCTGACAAGGTCGGCCGGCGCAACCTGTTCCTCGGCTCGGTGATCGGCTTCATCATTGCCTCTATGGCGTGCGGCGCCGCGCAGAATCTGGAGGAGATGGTACTCTTCCGTTTTCTGCAGGGCGTCAGCGCCGCCTTCATCGGCCCGCTGTCGCAGTCGGTGATGCTCGACATCAATCCGCCCGAAAAACATGCGCGCGCCATGTCGATCTGGGGCATGGGGATCATGGTCGGCCCGATCCTCGGCCCGATCATCGGCGGCTGGCTGACCGAATCGGTCAACTGGCGCTGGGTCTTTTACGTCAACCTGCCCGTCGGCGCGGTGACGCTGGCGCTGATGTGGGCACTGCTCCCCGCGACCGGCCGCAAGGAACGCAAGTTCGACCTCTTCGGATTCTCGATGCTGGCGCTCGGCCTTGCCTCGCTGCAGCTCATGCTCGATCGCGGCGCCCAGAAGGACTGGTTCGACAGTGCCGAAATCTGGATCGAAACCGGCGTCGCGGTCTCCTGCCTGTGGATGTTCGTCATCCACCTCGCCACCGCGAGCAACACGATGTTCGACCGCCGGATGCTCAAGGATCGCAACCTCGTCATGGGCCTCGGCTTCATGGTCGTCATCGGCATCGTGATGTTCTCGTCGATGGCGCTGCTGCCGCCGATGCTCCAGCGCCTGTTCGACTGGCCGGTGATCGACACCGGTTGGGTGCTGGCGGTCCGCGGGATCGGCATCCTGATCAGCATGTCGGTCGCCGGAAGGCTGCTCGGCAAGATCGATGCGCGCTGGATGGTGGGCAGCGGCCTGCTCATCGCCGCCTATTCGCTGTGGCAGATGAGCCATTGGTCGCTGATGATGGGGGCTTGGCCGGTCGCGGTCAGCGGGCTCGTCCAGGGGCTCGGCATGGGGCTCGTCTTCATCCCGCTCAACACAATGGCCTTCGCAACGCTCGGCCCGGCGTGGCGTACCGACGGCGCGAGCCTGCTCAACCTGTTCCGAAGCGTCGGCGCCTCGGTCGGCATCTCGGTCGTCACGACATTGCTCGGCGCCAACACCCAGATCAGCCACGAGGATCTGGTCGCCCACATTACCAGCGGTTCGGTGCCGATGATCGACCCCTCGACCTCCGACCGGCTGGGCCAGCTCGGCGGCAGCGCGATGGCGCTCGTCAATGCCGAAATCAACCGGCAGGCGGCGATGATCGCCTATATCGATAATTTCTGGGCGATGATGTGGGTCACCCTCGCCTCGGTGCCGCTGGTGCTGTTGCTGCGTCCGCCCAAGGCGGGCGGACCGAAAGCATCCGCCGCCGACATGGGCCACTGAGGGTCAGCCGCGGCGCGCCCTCGCGAGCGCCATGAATTCTGCCGGGTCGGGATTTTCGTCAAAGATTGCGACCCCGTCCGGAATCGCGATCCATCGGCGCTTCCGCTTGACCCAAAGATGCGCGAAGGGTTCGAGTATCGATGGGTCATCGAGCGTGCCTGCGCGCACGATCGCGATCGCAGGCCGCACGCTGTTGAGGTTATAGACGCGGCTCAGGCAGTCGGGGCAATGGTGGAGCGTACTGACACCGCCCGTCGGTCGCGGGAATTCGACGGTGATGCTGCGCCCCTCGACCGCCAGCGCATCGACAGCGACGATCAACTGGTCGGCGAAGGCGCTGGCGGTCGATTTCTGACAGTCGAGGCAGTGGCATATATAGTTGAGCAACGGCCCGTCCTGCGCAATGCGATAGCGGAGCTGCCCGCAACGGCACCCGCCCTTGAATTCCTCCGTCATTTTCGTCTCCTCAGCGGAAGAAACAGTTGGCGCCCGCGAAGAGCGCGTCGATCTTCGCGTCTTCGCCGGGCTCGGCAAAAATCCCGCCCATGACATGATCGCCGGTGCCGATGCTGAACTCCTCGCCCAGCGTGCTGTCCGGGACATCGACGATCGACACCGATTGCTTGGCCTTTGCGCGGGTCGTGCCGATGGCGATCCCGCTCATCGTCGAATATCGCGACGCGCCATTCTCGTTACCGAGGAACCAGCCGACGAACTTGCCGTCCTGAAAATTCAGGGTCATCGCGTCGAATCGCGTGAATTCCATCGGACCCGCGCCACATTCCTCATTGGTGCTGCGGTCGTCGGCTTTGCCATCGACGCGCGCCAGCGCCTCCTCAGCCTCTGCGCGCGGTACGCCCAAGGCGAGCAGGCTGGTCTTGCCACTGGCCTTGTCGACGAAGCGGAGCCCCTCGGCGTCGAGACTGACGGCGGTGGTTGCCGCGGCAGGACCATTGGCCTTCGCCTCGGGCATCGGCGGCGCGTCAACCGTATCTTCAGCCGCCGCGGGCTTTTCCACCGCAGGCTTGCAGGCGGCAAGCGATGCGACAAGCGCCAGGGCCAGTAATATCCGCATGGTCCATCTCCTGCCAGGTCTCCGAACGGTTTGCTTGGCACCGCTTCGCCCATGTTCCGAAAAGCCCGGAAATCTGGGCAACTTTACACGCAAATCGCATCAGTGATCGCTGATCCGCCGCGTTGTCCCGACGCTACCGCACCCGAATTTTGTAGGACAGCGATTTTCGCATCACCAACGCAGCGACATGCAACTGAGACCCGCATCGATCCGCGCTATCTCGTCGGTCGCCATCGGGCGGACCTTCGCGCCGCGCGCCGCAAGCAGATCTTGCGTCGCCAGCCATCGCTGCCCGACCAGCACCGTGTCGCGGACGCGCAGGATGTTCGCGGCGCCCTCTTCGCCCACCGGGGTCAGCACGACATCCAGCCCGGCAAATTGAGGGCAGTGGCGCATGGCGGGGACCGCGAGGACCGCCGTCTCGTCGATCAGGCTACAGCCGGTCTTGAAATGCAGCACGCTTTTCGGCGTTTCGGCGATCTCGGCGCGATGACCGAGGTCAGCAAGCAGCATCGCCAATTCTTCGGCGCCCGTGCGGTCGGTGCGATCCGAAAGACCGATGATCATGCGATCGGCAAGACGCAGGACATCGCCGCCATCGGCGTGGCCGGGACCCGTCATCGCAAGCAGCCTCGAATGGCGTTCCGCCAGCGCCTCATGAATATGCGCCACCTCGCCCGCCCGGGTCGGCGCGCTGGGACGGAGCAGAATCGCGCCCTCGGGGAAGGTGAGCGCGACGTCCTCGGTGAACAGCGCATCCGGGAAATCGTCGAGCGCCGGCAGCACGTCGACGACAAGGCCGAGTTCGCGGAGCGCCCTGACATAGGCTTCATGCTCGGCGAGCAGGATCGTGAAGTCCGGATCGGCCCCGCCGCCCGCACGAATTCCGTTGACGGCCGAGGGCGCAGGGGTGCGGCAGAGCGCGCGGGTGAAGGCGAAGGGCGAGGTCATCGTTCTTCCCTACCCGTTCGCATCCCGAAGTCGAGATGCGAACGGACAGAGGTCCGGGCTCAGCCCTTCTGCAGATGACGGCGACCGAGCAGTTCGGCGATCTGGACGGCGTTCAGCGCCGCCCCCTTGCGGAGGTTGTCGCTGACGCACCAGAGGTTGAGGCCGTTGTCGACCGTCGGATCGTCGCGGACGCGGCTGACGAAGGTCGCGAAATCGCCGACGGCTTCGACGGGGGTGGTGTAACCGCCATCCTCGCGCTTGTCGTGGAGCACGACGCCCGGCGCCTCGCGCAGGAGGCGCTGGGCGTCCTCGGCCGACAGCTCATCCTCCATCTCGATGTTGATCGCTTCGGAGTGGCCGACGAAGACCGGGACGCGGACGCAGGTCGCGGTGACCTTGATCTTCGGGTCGAGGATCTTCTTGGTCTCGACGACCATCTTCCATTCTTCCTTGGTCGAACCGTCGTCGAGGAATTTGTCGATGTGCGGAATGACGTTGAAGGCGATCTGCTTGGTAAACTTGCTGATGTCCTTTTCGTCGCCGACAAAGATCTGGCGCGTCTGGTTCCACAGCTCGTCCATGCCCGCCTTGCCCGCGCCCGACACCGACTGATAGGTCGAGACGACAACGCGCTTGATCGTTGCCGCATCGTGGAGTGGCTTCAGCGCGACGACCATCTGCGCGGTCGAGCAATTCGGGTTGGCGATGATGTTGCGCGCCGTGTAGCCGTCGATCGCCTCGGGATTCACCTCGGGCACGATCAGCGGCACGTCGGGGTCCATGCGATAGAGCGAGCTGTTGTCGATCACGACGCAGCCCGCCGCCGCCGCTTTCGGCGCGTGGATCGCGGTCGCGTCGCTGCCGATCGCGAAGATCGCCATGTCCCAGCCCGACCAGTCGAAATTCTCGATATTCTGGCATTTGACGGTCTTGCCGGTGTCGCCGATCTCGATCTCGTCGCCCTGGCTGCGCGACGAGGCGACCGCCGCCAGTTCGTCGTAGGGAAATTCGCGCTCGGCGAGAATGGCGAGCACTTCGCGCCCGACATTGCCCGTGGCTCCGGCGACAACGATACGATAACCCATTCACTCACTCCTCAAGGCAAGAAACCCGGTTGAACCTGACTTAGACTTTCCAGCGGAAATGGCCGGTCAGCGGATGCGCGAACAGCGCATCCTCCTCGCGGGTGCCGCCGCCGATATTGTGGATGACCAACGGAGCGCCGGTCGTGTTCTTTTTGTCCGAAACGATGCCGGTGTGTGGCAGGCGCCCGCCGACCATCTGGGTAAAAATGTCACCCGGCCGCCAGTCGGCCGCAACGCCGGTTACCGGAACCGCCGCCTTCTGCCGCCGCCAGAAGGTCGCGAGATTGGGAACGCGGCGATGATCGATATTGCGGTCGGGACGCCCCAGTCCCCAATTCTTCGGATAGGCCCCGAAATTGGAGCGCATGTCGGCGTTGACAAGGGACTGCAGATCAAGCGCGAAGGCATCGCGGAAGGCGCGGATCACGACGTCGGTGCAGACGCCCGTCACGCGATCGACGTCGCCGTTCGGGAAGGCGAGCACGGTGTAAGCGGGATCATAGCGCATCGTGACGCCGATCTGCCGCCGCGCCGCCGCGACGAGCCGCTGGGCGTTTGTCGCCGCCATCGCCCTGCCCGACACGCCGAAGGCAATCGCCGCGCCCAGGAAGGCGCGCCGTGTCGGCTGCAAGAAAGGCGGTGGCTGCATCAAATTCGTTTCGCCCAAAAGAAAACGACCGGCTCTGCCTGTTGGCGGAACCGGTCGTTTTTGAAAGCTGTTTCGGCTTTGGTGTGGAGAAGCTCTCCTTAGCCTTCGCCGGCTTCCGACCGGTAGTCGCGGCGCTCCGCAATACGCGCCGATTTACCGGTGCGGCCACGAAGATAGTAAAGCTTCGCACGACGCACGGCACCCTTGCGGATGACGGTAATGCTGTCGATGTTGGGCGAATAGAGCGGGAACACGCGCTCGACACCTTCGCCGAACGACATTTTGCGCACGGTGAAGTTGGAGCCCATGCCCTTGTTCGAGCGTGCGATGCACACGCCTTCGAAATTCTGGACGCGGGTGCGTTCGCCTTCGACCACCTTCACGCCGACCTTCAGCGTGTCGCCGGGACGGAAGGTCGGAATCGTCTTGCCAGCCTTGGCAATTTCTTCGGCTTCGATCGTCTGGATGAGGTTCATGTCCTCTAGTCCTCTTCTTTTCGCCGCGCGCCAGAGGCAGGTCGGGCCCGAGCGCCCTCATGGCGCTCCCAAAGGTCCGGCCTGCGTAACCGTGTAATGTCTTCCGCCTGTTGTTTCCGCCAGGCGGCGATCTTCGCATGATCCCCCGATCGCAGCACTTCGGGGATCGTGCGCCCTTCCCACATAGCAGGCCGGGTATAGTGCGGATATTCGAGCAAACCGTTTTCGAACGATTCGTCATCACCGCTTGAAGCCGCGCCCATTACGCCGGGAAGCAGCCGAATGCAAGCGTCGAGCAGCAACAGCGCGCCCACCTCGCCGCCCGACAGGATGATGTCGCCCATCGACACCTGTTCGATGGGCCGCGCGTCGAAAATCCGCTCGTCGAATCCCTCGAACCGGCCGCACAGGATGATTGCGCCCGGGCCGGCCGAAAGCTGGCGGATGCGCGCCTGTGTGATCGGCGTCCCGCGCGGGGTCATCGCAAGGATCGGGAGGCCCGGATGCGCTGCGACGGCATGGTCGATCGCAGCGGCGAGAACATCGGCCTTCAGCACCATGCCCGCTCCGCCACCCGCCGGCGTATCGTCGACGGTGCGATGCTTGTCGGTTGCGAAATCGCGGATCTGCACCGGCGCGCACGACCACACCCCCGCCTCCAATGCGCGGCCCGCCATACTGTGTCCCAACGGGCCGGGGAACATGTCGGGATAAAGGGTCAGCGGGACGGCGGTGAAGGTCATGGCAGCGGCTCCCATAGCGGCTCGGGAATCATCTGGCGATCCATCGCCAGCTCCTCGTGCAACCATTCGCGAAAGCGTTCGATCTTGCGGACGCCGACGCGGCCTTCGGGATGGACAAGAAAGTTGGCTGTGCCCGGCTGGTGCAGCGTCTCGAACAGTCGCACCAACCGACCGCTTTCGAGCTCGGCGCGCCAGAAGAGCGGCGTCATCAACGCGACGCCAAAGCCGCCCTGCGCCGCAATCGCCTCCTGGAGCTGGCTGTCGAGTTCGATTCCCTGCCGGCGCGCGGGCGGCGTGCCGATCCCTGCCGCCGCGAACCAGTCGGTCCACCAGGGATCGTTGGGCGCGAGCCGCTCGACATGCAGCAGATCTGCAGGCTTTTCGATCGCGTTCGCGTCGCGAAAGGCGGGCGAGCAGATCGGCGTCACATGGCTGCGAAACAGGAAATCGTCGCGCAGGCCCGGCCAGCGCCCGGTGCCGGTGCGGATTGCGACATCGACATTGGCAGCATCGAAATCGACGAGTTCGTTCGACATCAGCAGCCGCACGGCGAGGTCGGGGTAGCGGAGCTGGAAGCGCCCGATCCGCGCGCTGAGCCAGGTGCCGCCGAAGGTGATCGCAGCGCTGATCGTCAGCACCTCGGCATCGTCGCTGCTGAGCGCGGCGAAGGCATCGCTCATGGCAGCGAAAGCTCCGCTTATTGCCGGCAAGAGACGCTGGCCGGTCTCCGACAGACGTACCCGACCCTTTTCACGCACGAAGAGCGCGTGACCGAGGCGCGTCTCCAATTGCCGGATTTGATAGCTAACGGCGGCCTGTGTGAGACCGAGCTCGTCGGCGGCGCGCGAGAAATTCTGCAGCCGGGCCGCCGCCTCGAAGGCACGGACGGCAGCAAGAGGCGGTAGCTTCGACATCCGTCATATATAAGCTTGGCTTATACTATACTGCAAAGCTTTTGTTGGCTTCGCGGCTGGCGAGGGCGCATCTGGGGGGCACACGCCGGACAGGAGAAAAGCGATGATGGACGAACATTTCATGCGCGGCTGGACGCACAGCCACGAACGCCTGAGCGCGGATATCGGCCGCGGCCTCACATGGGTGCGGGGCAAGGCCCATCAGTTCGTCGACGCGGTAGTCCCCAGTCATCCGTCGGGTCAGGATGTCTATTTCGTGCCCGAAAGTCGGGCAACGCCCGTTCGCGCGGTGAGGCGCCGCTGAGCCGCGTCCGCGCCTGCCGTCCCGGTCCGGTGGTCCCTCGCCGGTACGGGGGCGGCAGGCGCATCTATTCAATGAAGGCCGCATCGACGGTCACGCCGTCGGCAGTCCATAGCGGCACCGCACGCGGGGTCATCGGGACCATGAAACGCACGGGCTTCTTCCCGGCTTGGGCCGGCTTCTCGATCTCGAGGATATCGCCCGCGCCGAAATTCTCGACCGCGGCGATATGACCGATTGGCGTGCCATCGGTCGAGACGCACGGCAGGCCGATCAGATCATGATGGTAATATTCGCCTTCGGCGAGCGGCGGCAGCGCCGAGCGCGGGACGGTCAGCACCGTGCCGCGCAAAGCCTCGGCCGCGGCGCGGTCGGTGACCTCGACGAAGCTCGCGACCGCGCCCTGGTTCGCAGGACGCACCGATTTCAGCGTCAGCTTGCGCCCGCCGGCGTCGAAAACGGAAAAGGCGCGGAGAGCCTCCGCGCCTTCGCCAAACAGCTTTAGGCGAACCTCGCCCCGCACCCCGTGCGCGCCGGCGATGGCGGCGAGGGTGACGGGGCGGCTTGCACCAGCCAAGGCTTAGCCTTCGGCCTTTTCTTCGGTCGCAGCGTCCTCGGCGGGCGCTTCGTCGGCCACCGGGCCGCCTTCGGCGACTTCCTCGGCGATCGCGGTCGCATCGGCGGCGGTCGCGTCGGCCGGGGTTTCGTCGGCGACGGCTTCAGCCACCGCTTCGGCGGTTTCTTCGCTCTTCACCGAACCGGTTGCATCCGACTCGGCCGCTTCGGGAGCGGCAGCTTCTTCAGCGGCGGGCGCTTCGGGTTCCGGCGCCGGAGCGGCGGCGGCTGCAGCCGCTGCTTCTTCGGCGTCGGCCAGCTTCTGGGCCTTTTCTTCGGCGCGTTCCTTGGCCTTCTCGCCGGGGACACCCTTGTTCGGGTTGTTGCGGGCCGCACGTTCCTTGATGCCGGCGGCGTCGAGGAAGCGGGCGACGCGGTCGCTCGGCTGGGCGCCAACGCTCAGCCAGTGCGCGGCGCGTTCGGCGTCGAGCTTGACGCGCTCCGGATTATCCTTGGCGAGCAGCGGGTTATAGCTGCCGATGCGTTCAATGAAGCGGCCGTCGCGCGGGCTGCGCGAGTCCGCCACGACGATCTTGTAATAGGGGCGCTTTTTCGAACCGCCGCGCGAAAGGCGAATGGAGGTAGCCATGATATTTTCCTTCTGAGTCTAAACTGGATTGTTCGGGTTATTTCTTTTTATTCATCAAGTTGGCGAGTTCGGGCGGGATCGCCCCGCCGCCGAGACCGGGCAGCCCACCGAGGCCGCCGCCTCCGCCACCACCCATTCCGCCGCCGCCCATCCCGGGAATGCCGCCTTTGCCAAACAGCGCGCCGAGGCCTTTGAGTCCGCCCATCTTTCGGATCTTCTTCATCGCGGTGGACATTTCCTGGTGCATCTTGAGCACCCGGTTCACCTGCTGCACCGTGGTACCCGAACCGTTCGCGATGCGGATCTTGCGCTTCGCGGTCAGGATTTCGGGCTTGGCGCGTTCCTTCGGCGTCATCGAGCTCATGATCGCATCGAAATGGATCAGCATCTTGTCGTCGGCGCCGCTCTCCGCCATCGCGGCCTGCGCCTTCTTGAGGCCGGGGATCATGCCGGCGAGCGCGCCGATGCCGCCCATCCGGCGCATCTGATTGAGCTGTGTGCGAAGATCGTCGAGGTCGAACTGACCCTTCGCCATCTTCTTCGCCATCGCTTCGGCCTCTTCGGCCTGGATCGTTTCGGCCGCGCGTTCGACGAGGCTGACGACGTCACCCATGCCGAGGATGCGGCCCGCAATGCGCGAGGGCTGGAAGAGTTCGAGCCCATCGAGCTTTTCACCCGTGCCCGCAAACTTGATCGGCTTGCCGGTGACCGCGCGCATCGACAGCGCGGCGCCGCCGCGCGCGTCGCCGTCCATGCGCGTGAGCACGACGCCGGTGAGCGGCACCTGATCGGTAAAGCGCTGCGCGACCTGCACCGCGTCCTGGCCGGTCAAGCTATCGACGACGAGCAGGGTTTCGGTCGGGTTCGCCGTGCGCGAGACCGCCTGCATCTCGTCCATCAGCTGCTGGTCGACGTGGAGACGACCCGCGGTGTCGAGCATCAGGACGTCGTAGCCCTGCAGCTTCGCGGCCTGCAGCGCGCGGCTCGCGATCTCGACCGGCTGCTGGCCCGCGACGATCGGCAAAGTCGCAACGTCGATCTGCCGACCCAGGACGGCAAGCTGTTCCTGCGCAGCGGGGCGATTGACGTCGAGCGACGCCATCAGCACCTTCTTGCGATCCTTGTCCTTGAGGCGCTTCGCGATCTTCGCGGTCGTCGTCGTCTTGCCCGAGCCCTGCAGGCCGACCATCATGATGATCGCGGGCGGAGCGACATTGAGGTCCAGCTCGGCGGTTTCGGACCCGAGCATCTCGGTCAGCGCGTCGCTGACGATCTTGACCACCTGCTGCCCCGGGGTGACCGAGCGCAGGACATTCTGACCGATCGCAAGGTCGGTGACCTGATCGACGAAGCTGCGCACGACGGGCAGCGCGACGTCAGCTTCGAGCAGGGCGATTCGCACCTCGCGCATCGCCGCGCGCACGTCGGCCTCGGTCAGCGCGCCGCGACCGCGGAGCTTCCCGAAAACATCGCCAAGCCGATTGCTCAGACTGTCGAACATGCGCCTTTTCAACCCTTCTGACGGCCGCAACGCAAAACACGCCGGTGAGCGAAACCTCGCCAACCAGCGGTATCCGTGGACAGGTT
Organism: Pseudomonadota bacterium; assembly: GCA_023387085.1. Taxonomy (GTDB): domain Bacteria; phylum Pseudomonadota; class Alphaproteobacteria; order Sphingomonadales; family Sphingomonadaceae; genus Sphingopyxis. The sequence goes on from JAEWIL010000243.1 coordinate 24,513, forward strand.
TTTCCGTCGCGGATGTCGTATCTGCCCGGGTGCAACATACCTCCGGACGCGGCGTCTTTACGCAAAACTCCGTCAAAAGGCAAGTCCGGCCCGGCACTCCACTTAACGCAAATTTCACCGCTCGTCGCCATAGAAAGGCCGATGGTGGGGAATGATCAAATGATGGCAGAGCCGAAGGCTCGCGACCGGAGCGAAGCCGCGCGGCGCGATATCGTCGCCGGCGGCGTCGTCGTCGCGGGCATATTGCTGTTCGTCGGCACCGGCGGCAGCGTGATGCAGTCGGTCGTACAGACATTGGTCGGAATCGGTGGCGGGCCCGACAAGGTGCTGGCGGTCGCGCTGATCCTGAACGTGGCGCTGATCCTCTTTGGCTGGCGCCGCTACGAAGACCTCAATCGCGAGATCCGCGAACGCACCGAGGCGGAGCAGCGCGCACGCTATCTTGCCGACACTGATCCGCTCACCGGTTTCCTCAACCGCCGCGCGCTGCTCGCGAGCGGTCAGCGGCTGATCGCGGAAGCTACCGCCGACAAGCGCAACGTCGCGTTGTTCCTCCTCGACCTCGATCATTTCAAACGGGTCAACGACATTCACGGGCATGCGGCGGGCGACCGGGTCCTGCAGGCCGCGGCCGAGCGCATCACCGCTGCGCTGCCGCCAAACGCGACCAAGGCGCGGCTGGGCGGCGATGAATTCGTCGCGATGCTGTCGTTCGAGCCCGCCGCGCGCGCCAATGTCGACGCGCTGGCGGCGGCGCTGGTGACCGCGCTCGACGACGTGGTCACACATGATTCCCAGCAAATCCGCGTCGGCGCGTCGCTGGGCATCTCGCTGGCCACCGATGCCAGCATGATGATGGAAACGATGGTCCGTCAGGCCGACATCGCCATGTATCACTGCAAGGACGAGGGCCGGAACCGGCATATCTGGTTCGAGCATGGCATGGAAATGGCGGTGCAGGTTCGCAATCAGATCGAGAGCGGCATTCGCGACGGGATGCCGCGCGGCGAGTTCATCCCCTATTTCGAGCCGCAGGTCGACATCGCAACCGGCCGTCTCGTCGGGTTCGAAATGCTGATGCGCTGGGAATCGCGCGAATATGGCCTGATCCCGCCCGAACGCTTCATCCCCGTCGCCGAGGAAAGCGGCCTGATCGGCGAATTGTCGCTGCAGGTCATCAAACATGCGATGGACATCGCGCGGACCTGGGACCCGTCGATCATCCTCGCGGTCAATATCTCGCCGCAGCAATTGAAGGACCCGTGGTTCAGCCAGAAGCTCACCAAGCTCCTCGTCGAAACCGGCTTCCCGGCGAGCCAGCTCGAGGTCGAGATCACCGAAAGTTCGCTGTTCGAGAATCTGCCGCTCGTCCGCTCGATCGTCACCAGCCTGAAGAACCAGGGCGTGTCGTTGAGCCTCGACGACTTCGGCACCGGTTACAGTTCGCTCTCGCATCTGCGCGCGCTGCCATTCGACAAGATCAAGATCGACCGCAGCTTCATCGCGGCGATGCGCGGCAGCGACGACGCGCAGGCGATCGTCGTCGCGATCGTCCGCCTCGGCGAAAGCCTGGCGATGCCGATCACCGCCGAGGGTGTCGAGGACGAAGCGACCGCGATCGAACTCACCCGCCTCGGCTGCTCGAAAGGCCAGGGCTGGTACTATGGCCGCGCTGCCTCGGCCGGCGACACGGCGCGCCTGCTCGCCGACCGCGGGCTGCTGCGCGCGCCGCTGGTACCCGAAACGCCAGCGAGCGATGCGGAGGAGCTGCGCAGGAGCGCGTAATTTCGGCTCCGTCATCCCACGGATATGGGACGCCTCGCTAGACTTCCCGCGTCCGCATCCCTAAATGCGGCGCATGGCGGACCGCTTCACCAAAATGCATGGCCTCGGGAACGACTTCGTCGTCATCGATGCACGCGAGAACGCCGTCGCCATGACGCCGGCGCGCGCGCATGCGATCGCCGATCGCCGGCACGGCATCGGGTGCGACCAGTTGATCCTGCTGGAACCGTCGACCAACGCCGATGTGAAGATGCGCATCTTCAACGCAGACGGCGGCGAGGTCGAGGCGTGCGGTAATGCGACGCGCTGCGTCGCGACCCTGCTTGGCCAGCCTGCGGTGATCGAAACGCTGGGCGGCATGCTGCGCGTAACGCCCGCGGACGGCGGCGCCGAGGTTACGCTGGGCGAGCCGGTGTTCGACTGGGAGCATATTCCGCTCGCCATGCCGATGGACACGCGCGATATGCCTGTGGCTTGGGACGAACTGGAGCGTGGCGCCGCTGTCAACGTCGGCAACCCGCACATCGTCTTCTTCGTGCCCGAGGCCGACGCGGTGCCGCTCGCCGAGCTTGGCCCGCGGATCGAGACCGACCCGCTGTTCCCCGAGCGCGTCAACGTCAATGTCGCCAGCCTCGACGGCGAGGACCGGCTGCAACTTCGCGTCTGGGAACGCGGCGTCGGCCTGACACAGGCGTGCGGCACCGGCGCCTGCGCGACGGCGGTCGCGGCGATCCGCGCCGGGCTGGTGAAATCGCCGGTCACCGTGTCGCTCCCCGGCGGCGACCTGATGATCCGCTGGGCGCCCGGCGAACCGATCGTGATGAGCGGCGGCGCGACGCGCGTGTACGACGGCGAGACCGACTGGGCGCAATTCGGATGAGCGTTGCCGAAGCCGGCCGGGTCGAGGTCGTCAATTTCGGGTGCCGGCTGAACCTGGCCGAAGGCGAAGCGATCCGCGCCGCCGCGACGCGCGCCCATGCGGCCGACACGATCGTGTTCAACAGCTGCGCCGTCACCGACGAAGCGGTACGACAGGCCCTGCAAGCGGTGCGGCGCGCGCGGCGCGGACGCCCTGAAACCGACGTCGTCGTCACCGGATGCGCGGCCGAACTGGAGCGCGATGCGTTCGAGGCGTTGGGCGCACGTATCGTTGCGAACGACGCCAAGGGTCTTGCCCAAAGCTATGGCGGTGAGGCTTCGCCCGCCCGGCACGCCTATACCCCCGCACTGTCGGGCGCCGACCATGCCCGCGCTTTCCTTGGCGTCCAGACCGGCTGTTCGCACAGCTGCACCTTTTGCGCGACGGTGATTGCGCGCGGCGCCGCGCGGTCGGCGACAATCGACGCCGCGGTCGACGCCGCCCGCACGGCGATCGACCGCGGCCAGCGCGAGATCATTCTGACCGGGGTCGACCTTGCGAGCTACGGCGAAGACAGCGGCACCAGCCTTGCCGCGCTGGTCGAGGCCTTGCTGCGTTTGCCCGTCGAACGCCTCCGTCTGTCCTCGCTCGACCCGGACCGCATCGACGATGCGCTGTTCGCTTTGCTGACCCAGGAACCGCGGGTGATGCCGCACGTCCATCTGTCGCTGCAGGCGGGCGACGACATGATCCTGACGCGCATGAAGCGCCGCCACCGCCGCACCGATGCCGTGCGCCTGACCGAAAGGCTGAAGACGGCTCGACCCGAGATCGCGATCGGTGCCGACCTGATCGCCGGCTTTCCCACCGAGGATGAAGACATGTTCGCTAACAGCATGGCCCTGATCGACGATTGCGACATCGTCTTCGGCCATATCTTTCCCTACAGCCCGCGCGCCGGCACCCCCGCCGCGCGGATGCCGCAGGTCGGCCGAGGTGTTGCGCGTGAGCGCGCCGCGAAGCTGCGCGAAGCCAATGCGCGCCGGCGCGCCGCGTGGCTCGATACGCAGATCGGCAGCACCGCCTCGATGCTCGTCGAACGCGACGGGCGGACCGGCCATGCCGAGAATTTCGCGGCCGTCAGGCTGACCGCACCCGCCGAACCCGGCAGCATCATGTCCGTCCGGCTGAGCGCGCGCGACGGCGACAGGATGGTGGCAGCATGACAGGGCAAAGCTGGAGCGAACGGCTGCTCGGCGGCCTCAAGCGCACGTCGGAGCGGCTCGGCGAAAATCTGTCGGGGCTGACCGGCAAGTCGCGGCTCGACGATGACGATCTCGACCGGATCGAGGATGCGCTGATCACCGCCGACCTTGGCCCCAACATGGCCGCGCGGATCCGCGATCGCCTGTCCGAACGCCGCGACGTCGCCGCGAACGGCACTGAAGAATTGCGCAAGGTGGTGGCCGAGGAAATCGCCGCGGTATTGCGCCCCGTCGCAGAACCGCTGGAGATCGACGCCTTCCCGCGCCCGCAGGTGATTCTGGTGATCGGCGTCAACGGGTCGGGCAAGACGACGACGATCGCCAAGCTCGCGCATCTGTTCCAGGAACAGGATTATGGCGTGATGCTCGTCGCCGGCGACACCTTCCGCGCCGCCGCGATCGGTCAGCTCAAGGTCTGGGCCGAACGGCTGGGCGTGCCCATCATGGCGGGTCCCGAGGGCGGCGACAGCGCCGGCATCGTGTTCGACGCCGTGAAGCAGGCGACTGCGACCGGCATCGACGTGCTGATCGTCGACACCGCCGGACGCCTCCAGAACAAGCGCGAGCTGATGGACGAGCTTGCCAAGATCAAGCGCGTGCTAGGCCGCCTGAACCCCGCCGCGCCGCACGACGTCGTACTCGTCCTCGACGCGACCACGGGGCAGAATGCGCTGTCGCAGATCGACGTGTTCCGCGAGGTCGCGGGGGTCACAGGCCTCGTGATGACCAAGCTCGATGGCACCGCGCGCGGCGGCGTCCTCGTCGCCGCGGCCGAGCGCCACGGTCTTCCCATCCACGCGATCGGCATCGGCGAGACGATCGACGACCTCCGACCCTTCGACGCCGACGAAATCGCGGGCATCATTGCCGGAAACATCCGATGAGCGACCAACTCCCCACGGGTCCGGAAACGGTCCCCGCAGCGCCGCCCGCCAAACATGGCTGGCTGAGCTTCGCGATCGATTTCGGACCGCTGCTCGTCTTCTTCCTGACCTATAAATTCACCTCGGGCGGGAGCGGCGCCTTCGCGGCGACGACCGGCGCGATCAAGGCGACCGTCGCCTTCATGATCGCGATCGTCGCGGCGATGGTCGTGTCGAAATGGAAGCTCGGCAAGATTTCGCCGATGCTGTGGATGTCGAGCGTCCTCGTTCTCGGCTTCGGCGCGCTCACCATCTGGTTCCACGACGAGCGCTTCATCGTGATGAAGCCGACGATCATCTATGCCGCCTTCGCGGCATTGCTGCTCGGCGGCTGGCTCGCCAGGAAGCCGATGCTCAAATATCTGCTTCAGTCGGCACTCGAGGGTGTCACCGAGCGAGGTTGGCTGCTGCTGTCGCGCAACTGGGGTTTCTTCTTTGCCGCGCTCGGGATCGCCAACCATGTGATGTACGAACTGATCCAGGCGAAGCAGATGAGCTTCGATACCTGGCTGACGATCAAGGTGTGGGGCGTTACCGCGCTCTCCTTCCTGTTCACGCTGACGCAGGTCCCGGTGATGCTGAAGAACGGGCTGGCCGTTCCCGACGAGAGCGACGCGAAAGCTTGAGCCTGGCCCCTGCGGCTGGCATATCCCTCCCACGGCTCCGGGTCGCGGCGCCGATATGAGGAGGGGGAACTCACATGGATAAGTTTTTCGGCAACCTGCATGCGGTGCTCGTCGCGGGACTGGTACTCGCTATTGTTCTGATGTTCGCACTGAACGGACAAAATTTCGCCGACGGGATTGCCGCCGGCAATGCAATCATGCGCTGGCTCCACACCTTCTTCGGCGTGTTGTGGATCGGGCTGCTCTATTATTTCAACTTCGTCCAAATCCCGACGATGCCCAAGATTCCGGCCGAGCTGAAACCCGGCGTGTCAAAACATATCGCGCCCGCCGCGCTGTTCTGGTTTCGCTGGGCAGCTGCGATCACCGTACTGCTCGGCCTCGGCATCGCCTTTCACAACAAGTACGCGATTCCGGCCTTCAGCTTCCAGGATCCGTACAAGCTGATCGGCGGCGGCATGTGGCTGGGCCTGATTATGGCGTTCAACGTCTGGTTCGTGATCTGGCCGAACCAGAAGAAGGCGTTGGGGATCGTGGAGGCCGACGATGCGGCCAAGGCGAAAGCCGCCAAGACCGCGATGATCTTTTCGCGGACCAATACCCTGCTGTCGATCCCGTTGCTCTATGCGATGGTGAACGCCAACAACGGGTGACGAAACTCCTCCCTGTCGCGCAGCGATGGGGAGGATTATTTACCCTTGGATCGCTTCCTTATGCATGCGGCCGTTCATCACATAATGTGCAACGCCCATCTGCATGCCCGCAGCCTGCGCGTCGTCGATCTCGCGCACGCGACGCGCCGGCGAACCGGCCCACAGTTCGCGGCCCGGGATTTCCTTGTTCTCGGTCAGCAGCGCGCCCGCGGCGAGCATCGCGTCGCTGCCGATCCGGCATCCGTTCATCACCGTGGCTTTCAGGCCAACGAAAGCACGGTCGGCAAGGATGCAACCATGCACCATCGCCATATGGCCGATCAGGACATCCTCGCCGATAATCGTGGGAAATCCGTCGGGTCGGTGCGGCATCGGGCCGTCGCAATGGACGACGCTCCCGTCCTGGATGTTCGACCGCGCACCGACGATAATATGGCTGACGTCGGCGCGCAGCACGCAATTATACCATATGCTGACATCTGCGCCGATCGTCACATCGCCGATGATCCGGCATCCGGGCGCGATGAAGGCGCTGGGGTGGATCTTCGGCGTCTTGCCGTTCACGGCGATGATGCTGACATCTTTGTAGGTCATTCTTTATTCCCGATAAGATGGCCCCACAGCAGGACCGGCAGGGTCGAGGCATAATCGTCGGTCCAGCGGTCGAAATGCGGACGGCTTTCGAGCGGCACCCAGGCGCCGTCCCGCGACGCCTCGGTGCGCGGTTCGAGCGTGCCCGTCAATTGCGCGAGCCGCGCGGGTGTCGCTGTCAGCGCGACCCAGTTCGACCCGGTGAGATTACTGAACTGATAGTCGTCGGCCGTCTGTTCGGGCGGCGAGTCCATCCGGATCGCCGCCGACCAGCCGCGCGCCTTCGCCTCGGCCGACAGCACGGGTTCAAGGTCGAAGAAACGGTTCGAGATGTGCACGAGCAGGATTCCGCCGGGCTTGAGCGCGCGGGCGTAGATCCCGATCGCCTCGGCGGTCAGCAGATGAAGGGGGATCGCATCCGACGAAAAAGCATCGATGATCAGGATATCGAACTGCGCTGGCGGCAATGTCGCGATCCTGAGCCGCGCGTCACCGATGACGATCGGCACATCGGGGGCGCAGCGGCTGATGAAGGTGAACTTCGATGGGTCGCGCGCGATGTCGACCATCGCCGGATCGATTTCGAAGATCGTCCAGCGCTGTTCCGGGCGGCGATAGCAGGACAGTGTGCCCGCGCCGAGCCCGACGAGGCCGACGGAGGCCGTCGGTCCGGCGCGGTCGAGCGCCAGTCCGACACCCGACTGATGGCCGTAATAGGTAGTCGGCTCCAGCTCATGCCCCGCATCGGTGCGTTGCAACCCGTGCAGAGTCGTCCCGTGGGCGAGCCGCCGCTGGTGCCGGTACGGATCGTCGGTCACGGTGTAGACGCCGAAATAGCTGCGCACCCGCATGCCGGTGAAGCTGTCCTGCAGCGTATCCCAGCCGCCGACCCCGATCATCAGCAGCGCGAGCGCGGCGACATAGGCCCAGCGCCAACCTATCACCAGCATGCCGACGACGAAGATTACGACGCCCCAGAGGGCGACGGGCCCCTCGACCTTGCCCGCCCATTCGCTCGCGGCGTTCCAGCACGCGAAGGCCGCGAGCGCAATCAGCATCGCAACGATAGTGCGCGCGACACCCGGCGACAGCTTCAGCCATTTGTCCCACGGAAAAAGCGCGGGCAGCGGCAACAGCAGCGCCGCGGCCAGCACGAGCAGCGGATGTTCGTAAGCCCAGTCGAAGATCAGCGGCGCGACGAGCGCCGCGAACAGGCCACCGAGCACGCCGCCCGCCGACATGATGAGGTAGAAAAGTGTCAGATGCCCCGGGGCGGGCCGCAGATGATAGAGATAGCCGTGAAGCGAGGTCGCGACGATGAACAGCATCGCGAGCGCCGCGAACGCGACGAGCATTGTGCCGCCGCCGGTGCTGAGCAGCGCCAGCCCGCCGACCGACAGCAACACCGCGGGCGCGATCGTCGTGAAGATCTGGGTCAGGCGTTCGGCAGTCGAAAAGGCGATCACGAAGCTCAGGAGATAGAGGCCGAGCGGCAACACCCAGAGCAGCGGCATGGCGACGATATCGGTGGTGAGATGCGTCGTCGTCGACAGCATCAGTCCCGACGGTACCGCCGCGATCAGCAGCCAGTGAAGCTGGCGCTGCAGCGTCGGCCGCGGTTCGGCAGTCGTATCGGGGGCGTCGGGATGCGCGATGTGGCTGTGCCGGCGCGCCGCGGCGCTGGCCGCGACCAGCAGCACGAGTAGCCCATAGCCCGCGGTCCAGCTCCAGCTTTGCACCGCGAGCGGCATTGCGGGCTCGACCAGCGCGGGATAGCTGATCAGCCCGACGAAGCTGCCGAGGTTCGAGGCGGCGTACAGATAATAGGGATCGCCCGCGCTCGCGTCGGCGGCGAACCAGCGCTGCATCAGCGGCGCCTGCGCCGACACCGCGAAGAAGACGGGGCCGATCGAGGCGAACAGCAGCAGCGGAACCCACAGCGCCTCCTGTCCCGGCGCCGGTGGCGCGATGGTCGCGATTCCGATCGGCAGCCAAAGCGCGGCGGCGAGCAACAGCGCGATATGTATGACTGCCTGCCGGCGCACCGCGAACCGCCCGAGCCAGTGGGCATAAGCGTAGCCGCCGAGCAGCAGCGCCTGATAGACCAGCATCGCCGAGTTCCACACCGCCGGCGCCCCGCCCAGTTGCGGCAGCGCCATGCGCGCGACCATCGGCTGGACGAGGAACAGCAGAAACGATCCGGTCAGGATCGTCGCGACGAAGATCCACCGGATCGGCCATCCGGCAGTCCGTTCGGGTGCGCTCACGAGCGCTGCTTCCAATAAGTGATGTGGCGTTTAAGCGGGCTGTCGTCGGGCACGGCGGGATGATCGAAATCCTGATCGATGGCGCGGACCATGCCCAGCC
>JAEWIL010000245.1 GCA_023387085.1 Pseudomonadota bacterium
GACCACGAGGCCATCGGCGCCGAGCGCCGCTGCCTCGCGGGCGTCCTCGGCATCGAGAATGCCCTTGACGATCAGCGGGCCATCCCATTCGGCGCGGATCTCTTCGAGGTCGCGCCAGGAGACCGACGGATCGAAGTTGCCGCGCATCCACGCGAAGAAATCCTCAAGCCCCGTTCGTCCCTTGAGCACCGGCGCGACGTTGCCGAGCGTGTGCGGCCGGCCGCGCACGCCGACATCCCATGCCCAGCGGGGGCGCGCCAGCGCTTGCCCGAACCGGCGGGCGGCGCCCACCGGGCCCGACGCACCGGCAAGGCCCGAATGATAATCGCGGTAGCGGCTTCCGGGCACCGGCATGTCGACCGTGAAGACCAGCGCCGAACAGCCGGCCTCGCGCGCAGCGGAGAGCAGATCCTTCATGAAGGCGCGATCGCGGATCATGTAGAGCTGGAACCAGAAAGGTGCGGGCGCCGCCGCCGCCACCTCACCAATCGAACAGGCGCCTACCGTCGAAAGGGTGAACGGAATGCCCGCGCGCTCGGCGGCGCGCACCGCCTGGCACTCGCCGCGACGCGCGTTCATCCCGGCGAGGCCGATCGGCGCGAGCACGACCGGAAGCGCCTGCCGCCGGCCGAACAGCTCGGCCGAGAGATCGATCGCCGAGACATCGCGGAGCACGCGCTGCCGGAGCGCCACATCGGCGAGGTCGGCGACGTTGCGGCGGAGCGTCGTCTCCGCGTAGGAGCCGCCGTCGATATAATCGAAGAGAAAGCGCGGCAGGCGCCGCCGCGCCGCGGCGCGATAGTCGGATATGCTCGCGATCGTCATGCGCGGACGCTCGCGGCGGCCCGGGCATCCGCCGTGTCGATCGCGCCGCGCCAGGCGTCGCGATAGGCCGAAAGGTCGCCGGCAAGCGGCGCGACCCGCTGAAGCTCCCCTGCCGGCACGAGGCCCGGATCGACGAGCCGCAGCGCGCCAAAGGAGACGTCATTATGCGCATTGGCCGTGTAGACGGCCGTCGCGGGACGGAGCGCCGCAAGCGCCCGCACGAACACCTCTGCCTCGGCGAAGCGCCCTTCGATGAGAAGTTTGCCGCGCGATCCGATAAGGTCGAGCGAGGCGTCGGCGACGAGAGCCGCGTACAGGCACATCGCCGCCCGCTTCTCGTACCAGTCGGCGGGTTCCGCGAGCCAGCCGGCCGGCGCCGTGGGGAAAGGACCGCAGCCCGGCGCGAGCGTCGGCAGCATCATGACGCCGCGCGCGAACAGGCCAGGTACCGCCGCGAGCAGCTTCGGCTGGTCGGGGCGGATGTCGACACGCCGCGTGTCGATCTCGATAATGCTTTCGATTTCGCGGCCGCCCATGAAGCGGGCCGAAGGCACCGGCGCCGCATAGGCATCGACGTTGATCAGGCAGTCGCGGAACTCGTCGAGTAGCGGTATCGCGCCCCCGGCGAGACTGCGCATCGCCACAAACCAGGTGCCGGTCGACAGGATCGTCGCTTCCGCGCCGGCAATCTCGCGAAACCCCCGCGCGGCGAGGAGAGCGGCGTTGGAGTCGTGAAGGCCGGCGAGAATCTTTACGCCGCCGGGCAATCCCGTCCTATCGGCAAGTTCGGGACGGAGCGGTCCGATGACAGCGTCGGCGGCTGCCCTCGGTGCAAAGCGCGCCGACCAGCCGCGGCGGTCGGCAAAAAAGGAGTAATTGTCGCTGTGCGGGCACCAGAGGTCGCTGTGACAGCCAAGGCTCGTGACTTCGCTCGCCGCGATGCCGCTCAGGAACCAGGCCCAATATTGCGCCCAGGGCATGAGCGTCGCCCCGGCCATCGCGTCCGTTTCGATCTCGTCGAGCCAGAAGAGCTGCGCGCCCATGTTGAGCCCGTCGGGGAGCCGGGGCGACCCGGTCATTTCGAACGGATCGCGCTCGCGGTCGTAGCGCGCGCCGACGTCCGCCGGTATCGGCTGTTCGTAGTCGAGCGGCGCGAATGCAAGGCGCCCCTTGCTGATCGCTACGACACCCGCGCCATGGCCGACCGGGACGATATGGGTCACGGCCTCGCCCGAATAGCGCGACAGTGCCTCGACCAGCCACGTCCCGATCCCCTCGACATCTAGGCGCCGGACAGCCGCCGTCTCGACCGGAGAATTGGGACGAGTCTGCCTGTCGAGCATTTCGCCCGTGGCCGTCCACAGACTGACTTTGCTCAGCGTCTTGCCGATATCGACGACGATTATGCGCGACATGCCTTCCCAACTTCTTTTGAGCGAATTTGAGCGATGGATAGCGAAGACGATTGAATGAGGGAAGGAAAAATGTTAGTGAGTACTCATGAACTTTCAAACCACCCTCACCGCCGCCCTCCCCTTCGCCGTCCCGTCGAGCCGCTGGGACGACGCAAAAGCTGCCGAAATGGCCCCGGAAGAGCTCCTCCTCTACCGGTCGAATCTGCTGGGTTCCGATCTCACGGTTACCAACTTCGGGGGTGGCAACACCTCGGCGAAGATCATCGGAACCGATCCGCTGACCGGCGAGTCGGTCGAGGTGCTGTGGGTCAAGGGTTCAGGCGGCGACATCGGGTCGATGAAGCTCGACGGCTTCGCGACGCTCTATCAGGACAAGCTGCTCGCGCTCGAAGCGCATTACGGAGGCGAGGCCGACGACGACAAGATGGTCGGCTACCTTCCGCACTGCACCTTCAACCTCAACGGCCGCGCCGCCTCGATCGACACCCCGCTTCACTCGCTCTTGCCGTTCGCGCATGTCGACCATGTCCATCCCGATGCGATCATCGCGCTTGCCGCAAGCTCCGGCGGCGAAGCCGCGACACGCGAGATCTGGGGCGGCAAGATCGGCTGGCTGCCCTGGAAGCGCCCCGGCTACACGCTCGGCGTGCAGCTGCGCGACTATGTCAAAGCCAACCCCGACGTCGAAGGCGTGATGCTCGCTGGCCACGGCATCATCTGCTGGGCGGACAGCGCGAAGGCCTGCTACGAGCACACGGTAAAGCTCATCGCGGACGCGGCGACCTATCTCAATTCCAAGCTTGACGGAAATCCGGCCTTTGGCGGGGCACGCGTCAGTCCCTCTCAGGACCGCGCCGCCATCGCGGCCGACCTTATGCCGCGCCTCAGGGGGCTGATGACAGGCGCCCGGCGTAAGGTCGGCCATTTCTCGGACGATGCGGAAGCGCTCGAGTTCGTGGGAAGCACGGACTTCGAGCGCCTCGCCGCGCTCGGCACCTCCTGTCCCGATCATTTCCTGCGGACCAAGATCGCGCCGCTGACGCTCGATGCCGCCCGCCTCGCCGACGACGCCTATCTGGCAGAGAAGATCGAGGCCTATCGCGCCATGTACCGCGCCTATTACGAACGTTGCAGGCGTCCGAACTCGCCCGCGATGCGCGATGCCAATCCGGTCGTAATCCTGGTGCCCGGCGTCGGCCGGATCACCTTCGCCGCCGACAAGACCACCGCGCGGCTCGCGGGCGAATTCTACGGCAATGCGATCAACGTCATGCGCGGCGCCGAAGCAATCGGCGACTATATCGCGCTCGACGAGCAGGAAGCCTTCGATATCGAATATTGGCTGCTCGAGGAAGCGAAGCTTCAGCGCATGCCGGCTCCGAAGCCGATGGTGGGGCGGATCGCGCTGGTAACCGGAGGTGCGGGCGGGATCGGCGCCGCGACCGCCGCACGGCTGCTCCGCGAGGGCGCGTGCGTGATGCTTGCCGACCGCGACGAGGCCGCGGCCGAGGCGGTTCGCGACGGCTTCGCGGCGCAATTCGGCAAGGATGTCGTTCGCGCGGCCGTCTGCGATGTCACCGACGAAGTGCAGGTCCGGGCCGCTTTCGATCTGTGCGCCCGCGAGTTCGGCGGCCTCGACATCCTCGTCGCCAATGCCGGCATCGCCTCCTCGGCCCCGCTCGAGGAAACGACGAGCGCGCTCTGGAAGAAGAATTACGACGTGCTCGCCGAGGGCTATTTCCTGACCAGCCGCGCCGCATGGCCGCTCCTCAAGCGCATGAAGGCGCAGGGCGGCACGGGCGTCGTCTTCATCGGTTCCAAAAATGCTGTTGCCGCCGCGACCAACGCGAGCGCCTACGCCTCTGCGAAGGCGGCTGCGAACCACCTTGCGCGCTGCCTCGCGCTCGAGGGCGCATCCGACGGTATCCGCGTCAACATCGTGAACCCCGATGCGGTCATCCGCGGCTCGAAGATCTGGGACGGCGACTGGCGCCAGGAACGCGCCGGGGCACACGGGATCGACGCGGGCGCCGAGCTCGAGGAACATTATCGCAACCGCTCGATGCTGAAGCGCGACGTGCTGCCCGAGGATATTGCCGAAGCCGCCTACTTCCTCGCGAGCGATGCCTCGGCGAAGTCAACCGGCAACATGATCAATGTCGATGCGGGCAACGCGCAGGCCTTCACCCGCTAACCCGAAAGGAGTGAGGATGCAGTCCGTCCGGGCATTGGCCCTTCCTTTTCTCTGTGCAGCTGCGCTCGTGCTTGCCCCGGGCAGCGGCGCGCAATCCACCCCTGCCGCCACCGAGGGCGGCGCGATTGCCCTCTATCCTGAAGACAAGGATAAAGACGCCGCGGCCGGCGAGAATTGGACGACGGTTCCAAAGCAGGGCCGGTCGGTCCGCAACGTCACGGTTCCCACGCTTACGCCAGTCCTTCCCGATCCGGATAAGGCCACGGGCGCAGCAGTGGTCGTCCTCCCCGGCGGCGCATTCATGGCGCTCTCGATAGACCATGAAGGTTATAAGGTCGCACGCGTGCTCGCCGATCACGGCATCGCTGCCTTCGTTCTCAAATATCGGCTGCTTCCCACGCCCACAGGCGAACGCGAGGCCGGACTGGAAATAGGCCGGCGAATTTCGGCCGCGGTCAAGGATCCCTCACAGCGCATTGTCAATCCCCAGGCTACCGAGGATGCACTGGCGGCCCTGAAGATGGTTCGCGACAATGCCGTGAAATGGAAGGTGGACCCGGAGCGAACCGGTGCAATCGGCTTTTCCGCCGGTGCAATAGCCAGTCTGGATAGCGTCATTTCGGCCCCAACTGCCGCACGGCCCTCCTTCGTGGGCTATATCTACGGCCCTCAGGATGCGGTCACGGTGCCCGCTGGCGCGCCGCCTCTCTTCGATGCGATTGCAATGGACGACCCGCTTTTCCCGCACAAAGGCTTCGCGGTGGTTGCCGCCTGGCGCGCTGCAAAGCGGCCTGTCGAACTTCACGCCTATGAAAAGGGCGGCCACGGCTTCGGCACCGGCCGCGAAGGAACGACATCGACGCGGCTGCTTGAGGATTTCGTCGCCTGGATGCGCATGCATCGGCTCCTCGCCGACGATAAGCCATGATTGCAACGCGCATTCATCTTCTCGTGCTCGGGCTGCTGGCGGCATGTCCTGCGCTGGCAGAGCAGCCCGCTCCGCCGAAGGCGGCTCCGCGTGCGACCTTCGACGCCCGGCCCGAACCCGGCGCCATTCCTCTTTCAAGCGATGATACGCCGGGAAAGGCGGCGAGCGAGAACTGGCTCTGTCTGCCAAGCGGCGATTGTACGATACGCAATGTCACCCGCCCAACCCTCACTCCCGTGGTCCCGGTGGCCGGGAAAGCCAATGGCGCCGCAGTCATTGTCCTTCCAGGCGGAGGCTTCATGTCGCTTGCGATTGATCATGAGGGGCACAAAGTGGCCCGCGCGCTCGCCGACCGTGGCATAACTGCTTTCGTTCTCAAATATCGGCTCATCCCGACGCCCGCCGACCCCCGTGAGGCCCAGGCCTTCATCACCAAGCGCATGACGGAGGCCTTTGCCGGACCTCAAGGCCCGGAAAGTCTTTTCAATCCCGATGCGGCAGTCGATGCCGCGGCGGCGCTGCGCTTTGTGCGCGATCATGCCCAAATATGGGGGATCGACAAAGAGAGGGTCGGATTGTTGGGCTTCTCGGCTGGCGCCCGCACGACATTGAATCTCGTTCTGCGCGCAGCTCCCGAGGACACGCCACGTTTCTTCGGATATATCTACGGGGACATGGCCAGCAAGGCGGTACCGGCAGCGGCACCGCCGATGTTTGCGGCGATCGCGTTCGACGACAATCTATATCGCACCGGCAACCTGGCCCTCGCGCAGGACTGGCACCGGGCGGGCCGCAAGGTCGAACTCCATGTCTACCAGAGCGGCGGCCACGGGTTTGGCCTTGGGCGCGACAATAGCACGAACGCTCTCATGATCGACGAATTCACGGCCTGGCTCTCCATGCAGGCTCTCCTCCAAACTCAGGCAAAGAAGTAATAGAATGTCTCATGCAATGCCCCTGACCGAAGAGTTCATCGCCGAGACCAACGCGCCGCTCATCGAAGCGCTCGACGAGGATTATGACGCGCTACGCCGGCAGCTCGCGCGGCGCGGCATCGAAATCGACGCCGTGAAGACGCGTCTCGCCGATTTCTCGGTGGCCATCCCGACGTGGGGCGCTGGCCGCGGCGGCACGCGCTTCGCGAAATTCCCGATCGCGGGGGAGCCGACGAACATCCACGAAAAGCTCGAGGATTGCGCGGTGATCAACCAGCTCGGTCGTAACACGCCGCGCGTCTCGCCGCATTTCCCCTGGGACAAGGTGTCCGACTATGCGGCACTGCGCGAAGAAGCGGCGGCGCTCGGGCTCGGCTTCGACGCGGTCAATTCGAACACCTTCCAGGACCAGCCCGGCCAGGCGCACAGCTATTCAACCGGCTCCCTCTCCTCGACGCTGGAGAAGACCCGCGCGCAGGCGGTCGAGCATAATATCGAGTGTATCGAGATCGGGCAGCAGCTCGGATCGACGGACCTCACGGTCTGGGTCGGCGACGGCACGAACTTCCCGGGTCAGCAGGATCTGGGACGCAGTCTCGACCGCTATCTCGAGGCTGCGGCCGAGGTTTATGCCGCGCTCCCAGCGGACTGGCGCATGCTGCTCGAGCACAAGATGTTCGAACCGGCCTTCTACTCGACCGTGATTTCGGACTGGGGCAGCTCTATCCTCGCCGCGCAGGAGCTCGGTCCCAAGGCCAAATGCCTCGTCGACCTTGGCCATCACGCGCCCAATGTGAATATCGAGCAGATCGTCGCGAGACTGCACCGCTTCGGCAAACTCGGCGGCTTCCACTTCAACGACAGCAAATATGGCGACGACGATCTCGACAGCGGGAGCATCAATCCGCACCAGCTGTTCCTCGTCTTCAACGAACTCGTCGAGGCCGAACGCCATCCGCGCGACGGCTTCGCGCCCAGCTACATGATCGATCAGTCGCACAATGTGACCGATCCCATCGAGAGCATGCTGTCCTCGGCCGAGACCATCGCAGGATGTTTCGCCAGGGCGCTGCTCGTCGACCGCGAGGCGCTCGAAGCAGCGCAGGCGGACAATGACACGATGATGGCGTTCCAGGCCCTGCGCCGCGCCTATAATGTCGATGTCGCACCGATCCTCGCGAAGGTGCGGCTCGAGGCCGGCGGCGCGATCGACGCGCTCGCCGCCTATCGTGCAAGCCAGTGGCGCGGCCGCAAGGCCCAGCAGCGCAAGCCCGTGGGGCTCGGCGCCGGCATCGTCTGAAACTGCCAAGCAACAAGAAAAAAGGGAGAGAACATGGCTATTTCAGCAGCGCCAAGCGGCGCACCCGCGGGCGCGATAACCGCCTCTCGCGCGCTTCTGTTCGCCGTCGTCGCGCTCTTCTTCATCTGGGGCGGACTCACCAGTCTCAACGATGTGCTGATCCCGAAGCTGAAGGACCTGTTTTCGCTTACCTACACCGAGGCGATGCTCACGCAGTTCGCCTTCTTCACCGCCTATTTTCTCGTCTCTCTTCCTGCCGGGTCCCTTATCGCGCGGGTCGGATATCTGAAGGGTATCGTCATCGGCCTCGGCACGATGGCGCTCGGCTCGCTGCTCTTCATTCCGGCTTCCGGCTCGGGGGTCTATGCGACCTTCCTCGGGGCGCTGTTCGTGCTCGCCGCCGGCATAACCATTCTCCAGGTCGCCGCAAACCCGTTCATCGCGACGATGGGCTCGCCGGAAACCGCGCCGAGCCGTCTCACACTCGCGCAGGCCTTCAATTCGCTTGGAACCACGATCTTTCCGCCGATCGGAGGCGCGATCATCCTCGGCTCGATGGCCGCAGTCGATCCCGCCACGCTGCCGGCCGCCGAGCGCAGTGCCTTCCTCGCCCGGGAAAGCGCGGTGATCGGTGAAGCCTATCTCGTGATCGCCGCCATTCTCGTCGCGGTCGCCGCCTATTTCTGGACCCAGCGTCGGCAAATACCGGCGGCCCGCGCCGAGACGACCAGTCTTGCGGGCTCGATCGCGCTGCTAGGGCGCCGACGACTGGCGGGCGGCGTCGCCTCGCTCTTCCTCTACGTCGGCGCCGAAGTCGCGATCGGCTCGATGCTGATCAACTATCTCGCCCAGCCGGGCGTGCTCGGGGTGACCGAGAAATCCGCCTCGAGCCTGATCGCGCTCTACTGGGGCGGCGCCATGCTCGGGCGCTTCATCGGCTCGGCGATCCTGCGCCTCTACTCGCCCGGCGTCGTGCTCGCGCTCTTCGCCGTAGGCGCCGCCGCGCTCGCCACGCTCTCGGGCCTCTCCACGGGCGCTCTTGCGGCCTATAGCCTCCTTGGCGTCGGCCTCATGAACTCGATCATGTTTCCGACGATCTTCAGTCTCGGGGTCGAGGGTCTGGGCGAGCGGACGCCGCAAGGCTCGGGCCTGCTCTGCATGGGCATCGTCGGCGGCGCGCTCGTCCCGCTGCTGTTCGGGGTCGTCGCCGATGCGACCAGTCTTGCAGCAGCGCTCGCCGTTCCGGTCGCCTGCTACCTGCTGATCGCGCTTTACGGGCTCGCCGCCCGCAAGCCCGTGGCGGATGACGGCGCGTGAGGGGCCGCCGCGCATCGCTCAGCCTTGCCCTCATCGCTGCGACCGTCTTTGCCCCTAGTCCCTTCGCGCTCCGCGCCGAACCCGCCGATCCGCTCGCAGCCGCTTTCAAGGCCCCGCCCCGCTCGGCGCGGCCCGAGGTGCGCTGGTGGTGGCCGGGCGACGCGGTGGACGATGCCGAACTCCGGCGCGAGATCGCGCTTCTCGACGCGGCCGGCTTCGGCGGCGCCGAAATCCAGTCCTTCAACCCCGGCATCGCCGATGTCGCTCCGGCCGATCGCGAGCGGGTGAACGGCTATGCGACGCCCGGCTTCTTCGACCATGTCCGGACCGCCGCGATCGCGGCGCACGAGCATGGCCTCGGTCTCGACTATACATTCGGCTCGTCATGGCCCTCGGGCGGCGGCTTCGCGATCACGCCCGAGAAGGCCCTGCTCGAGCTGACGATGGCGGTCACGCCCGTCGCGGGCGGGGCCAAGGGCCCGGTCATCGTGGAGATACCGGGGCGCACCCGGCGTCTCGGCGCCTTCGGCTTCGATGCCTGGACGCGAAGCGACGAGGGCACCGCGTGGCGCAAGCGCTTCGACGCGCGCTCGCACATCGTCGCCGTGCGCGCCTACCGGGGCAAGGCACCGACGCTCGCGCCCGTGGCAGGCGGCGGCCCGCAGCTGACGCCGTGGCGCGATGTCATCACCGCGGGACAGGTCGATCCGGCAAGCGGCATCGATCTCACGGCCCGCCTCGCCGCCGACGGCCGGCTCGACTGGTCGCCGCCGGCCGGCGACTGGCTGGTGTTCGTATTCCGGCAACATGCCTCGAACAGCGCGGTACTCGGCGCCTCGGGCAACGGGCCGCAGCTGGTCCTCGATCATTATGACCGCGCGGCCTTCGATACGCATGTCGCGCGCGTCGCCGCGCCGCTCGTCGAGCCCGGCAAGCCGCGCGGCGCCCTCAGGGCAACGTTTATCGACTCGCTCGAGCTCTTCCAGGACCTCCCCTGGAGCGAGACCTTCCTCGCCGAGTTCAAGACGCGGCGCGGCTATGATCTCGCGCCCTATCTTCCGTTCGTGGTGCAGCCGGGCTGGATGACCGCGTGGAGCACGCACTATTCGCCGCCCTATTTCGAGGCGGCCGGCGACAGCGATCTCGGCGAACGGATCCGCGCCGATTACCGCCAGACCGTCTCGGATCTCCTCATCGCGAACTTCGTGAAGCCATGGATCGCCTGGAACCATGACCATGGCCTGAAAGCGAAGTTTCAGGCGCATGGCGCGCCGATCGATACGCTGCTCGGCTACGGGCTCGCCGACATTCCCGAAACCGAGGATCTGCACGATGCGGCCGATCCGCATTTCCTGCGCCTCGCGCGCTCGGCCGCGCACATTTACGGACGCCCGGTCGTCTCGGCCGAAGCGATGGTCTGGGGTGGGCGCCCGTTTTCGGTGACGCCGGACGAGCTTCGCGAACGTGCCGACCGGCTGTTCGCGAGCGGCGTGACGGCACAGACGATCCACGGCTTCACCTACCGGTTCAACGCCGACCGCTGGCCGGGCTGGTTCGCCTTCCAGCCGACGCCCTTCGGGCCGGGCTTCTCGACGATGCTCCAGGAAACGAACCCGACCTGGGCGGCCGTCCCGACCCTCACCGCCTATATCGCGCGTCTCAACGCGGTGCTCCGGGAAGGCAAGGCCGTCGTTCCGGTAGCGATGCTGCATGAGAGGATCGGCTTTTTCGAGGGCATGGACGGCAGCGGCGCCGCGGGCCCCAAGCGCGTCGCCGCCC
>JAEWIL010000247.1 GCA_023387085.1 Pseudomonadota bacterium
CAGCGCGACCTTGTCGATCGGCATGGTCTTGAGAAGGTCCCGGCTATGCAGATCGATACAGTGAGCGCATCCGTTGATCTGCGAGACCCGGAGGAAAACGAGGTGGATCAGCTCTTCAGGAAGGGCCGTGTTATTGGTGATATAATGGTGCACACCGTACAGCGCCTTCGCTCCGGCGGGAGCGACTTCGGACCAATTCAACCGGTTCATCTGATCTTCCTTTCTTCCTGAGCCATATCGGCGCCACCATGCCTGACGAGCGGGATCCCGCCGCTGTGACATCGCGTGCAAAAAAAGCCGGTGGGACCGGATGCTGTCGAAAGGGATCGGAAGGAAGGTCCGAGATTGATCTAGCGCAGTGTACCGATGATGCCGCGCTAAGAAACGAGGGGCCACGGCATTGTCATACCGCCACGGAATGTCCGCTTATCTGGAATCGGAGTTGAAAGCCGCCTGGCTCCAATCGGCCAGAGAAGCGTTCGAGTACTCCTCAGATACCACAAATTGCGCCTTCGGTCGGGTATCGGTGCCTTCGATGCGCTCGCTGCGCTGGGATTGCGGACCGGCCACCGGGTCCTCGCCATCTCGGTGGCGGCGCTATTCGCATTTCTCGCCGCCTGGCTGGTTTCCTATCCCATCCTCGCAATCGGACGCTGGCTCTCCGGATTCATGCCGTTCGACGTTCCGCTAATCACCGCGGCCGTTTCTCCATTGCTACTTGCGAGCCTGATTTCCATATTGGCTGCGATGATAGCCGCCTATCGATGGCTGCCGGCGCACCGCAAGGTCATCCACAATTATCCCCAGCCCGGGCAGTCCCGCTCGCATTGGCTGTGGTTCAGGATGAACGCCGCAGATTCAGACACGCGCCTTGAGCCGCGCGTCCGTTATGCGCGTCACGCAATGGCGATCGATGAACGACGCGCACTCTTTCCGCGAGCGAAGTGGGGAGGGAAGCATCTCGAAGAGGTGCCGCCGAGTGAGCGTGTCAACTTCGTGCAGCTGTGGTTTGCCGGCAATCACTCGGATATCGGCGGGAGCTATCCCGAACATGAGAGCCGCTTGTCCGATATCCCGCTGCAGTGGATGGTCGATGAAATGACCAAGCGCCGTTTCCCGTCGATCTCGACCGGACCAAGCTGAACCTGTTCCCGCGCGCCGACGGCCTGCAGCATTGCGAAGTGAGATCGGTCAAAGAAGCATCATGGATGCGCCGACTGTTCCCATGGAAGGAAGATGAGCGCTACGCCGCCAGCGGGGCGCGGCACCATCCGACCGTCGCGGAGCGGTTCGGCCTCGACAGCGTTTCGCTGCTGGGAGAAGTTGGTCCCTATCGCCCTAAAGCCCTCATTTTCGATCCACAGTGGGGGGCGGCTTGCCAAGCACGTCACAAAGCATGTCTGCCGGCAGATTTCGAAGTGCGTTGGTCCGCGGTCACGCCGTCGAAACCGGACTAAAGCTGGGCGGTTGCGTGCTTCGGCAGAGGGGATGAACGGGGGATATCTTCCAAGCTTTGTGCTTAGACGGGAGCCTTCGCCTTCCTCTTTGGTTTCAAATTTGCGTAGATCCCGATTTCCAGATCGAGTCGCCTGTTGAGCACACGACCGATCTCGCCCAGCGCGTTGATCGCCGCCTCGATCTTCTGACGCGCATCTATCGCCTTAGCCTGCTCGCGGAACTCGAATATCTGGTCGGCATAGATCTCCCAGGCAGGTTCGATCAGTTCGACCCAGTCGGCGTTGGTCGCATAGGCGCTCTCGTCGGCGGAGGCGAGCCAGTCTTGAAGTTCCACATAGTCAGTCGTGATCGCCCGCTCGATCTCCAACGTAGCTGACTTCAGCTTCGCCAAGCTCAAGCCGGGAGCGGTGGCCATGCGGCCCTACACCGAGGAAATCTTCGTGCGCGACGGGGCCCTTCACCGGACCCTCGGCATCTATGACGACGTTTGCCGCCGGATCGATCGCCGCGGGCTGTTTACAGAGCGGCGGTTTCGGCCGTGGCCGCAGCTTTCAAGAAGTGAGGTGCAGTCATGAAGATCCTGATCCAGGCGGTCATCGATATCGATCCCGAGACGCGCGGAGAGATGTTGGCAGGTGCGCGCGGCTGGATCGAAGGCGCGCTCAAGCAGCCTGGCTGTCTCGCTTACGCTTGGACCCCGACCCGCATGCGGCAACGCGCTTGGCCTCCTTGCGGATCGCCAGGGCTCGACGCGCCGATAGCCCGTGGGACGACTGCCCCTGAACGCAAAAGGGCCTCCTCGTCGATGACCGAACCCGGCGCGTCGGCCAAATGTTCAACGGCGGGCATTCGGCGTTCAAGAACGGAAGGGCCGTCGATCGTTGTTCCGCATGTTTCGATGCCCGCGCATTCACAGCCCGGAAGCGGCTATGAGCGGATCAGTCCGTGCCCTGCTCGTCACGTACGCTGATCAGGCTTACCGAGCGCATCGTCATGACGGGTGCGTCGTGCTGGTTGAAGACGGTGAGGTCCGATTTGTAGAGGCCCATTTCCGGACGGCTACGCGAACGCCGCTTTTCCAGCACCTTGCTTTCACAGCGAAGCGTATCGCCAGGAAAGACGGGCTCCAGCCAGCACAACTCCTCGATCCCCGGTGATCCGAGACCGGCCTGCTCATGCGCCTGCATATCCTCGACGATCATCCGCATTGTCATCGACCCGGTGTGCCAGCCGCTCGCAGAAAGACGCCCGAAATGCGTGGCCGCCGCTGCCGCGTCGTCGAGGTGGAAGGATTGCGGGTCGAAGCGGGTCGCGAAATCGACCACTTCCTCGCGCGTGACTTCCTTGCGTCCGAAACGCCGGACCGCGCCGACTTCGATGTCTTCATAGTAAAGCATGGCGCTATATGGCGCGAGGCAGGCGGCGAACGCAAGCCCGACGATCATGGATGTTCCACCGAACGGGTTGCCATGTCGGGCGCCGGCCGCGTCCCGGTTGACCGGGCAGGCGTCCGCCGCTTCCGCCACAGCTTATTCTTTTCGCGGCCGCCGCCTGCAGGAGGAGGGAGGGCAGGCGACGGCCGCGGTCGGCGCGGTGTCATGCGTTGCAAGGATGCAGTGACACGCTCCGGCAGGCCTCGACGAACCGGTCGATATTGCCGTTGTTGAGGCCGGCAATATTGATGCGTCCGCTCATGTCCATGTAGATGCCATGTGCTTCGCGAAGCGCAGCGATTTCGGGCGGCTGGAGGGGCAGCAGCGCGAAGAGTCCTTCCTGCACCCCGAGCACCGCGGTGCCGGGCAATCCCGATGCCGCGAGCCGCGCCCGAATAGATGCGAGGCGCTCGCGCATGCCGCCAAGCTCGTCGAGCCAGCACGTGCGCATGGTCTCGTCGGCGAGGATCGTCCGCACGATCGCTGCGCCGTGGTCGGGCGGGTTCGACCACAGGGCACGGGCCAGGCTCTCGGCCGTCATGCGGCACGCTTCGGCCGAAGCGGCCGACGGGGCCTGTACGGCGAGCATGCCGGTGCGTTCGTTGTAGAGGCCGAAGCTCTTCGAGCAGGAAATGGCCACGATTGCTTCGGGAACCGTATCGAGCAGCAACCGCGTTCCGGCCACGTCTCCGACGAGTCCCTGCGCCATTCCGGCATAGGCGAGGTCGATCACAGGGACGAGCTTCGCCGCGAGGAGGGCCGAGGCCAGTGCTGTCCACTGGTCGGCGCTCAGCGCGGCGCCGGTGGGATTGTGACAGCAGCCGTGTACGAGGAAGAGGTCGCCTGCGCGCGCAGCCCGGATCACACCGAGCATGTCGTCGAAGTCGACCGCGCCGGTCGCGGCATGATAATGTCGATAGCTTACCCAGCCGAGACCGACACGCTCGGCTATCGGAATATGGTTGGGCCAGGTCGGCGTCCCGACGATCAGCCGCGATCCGGGTGACCGGACGGCGGCCAGTTCAAGACCGAGCCGATATGCGCCCGTTCCCCCGGGGGTTTGAACGAAGGCGAGGCGCCGGTCGGCGACCGCCGGAAGATCGGGCAAGAGTTGCTGCGCCAGCAATTCGCAGAACCGTGGATCACCGCCCGGCCCCAGATAG
The DNA here is from genome assembly GCA_023387085.1 of Pseudomonadota bacterium. Lineage (GTDB taxonomy): Bacteria > Pseudomonadota > Alphaproteobacteria > Sphingomonadales > Sphingomonadaceae > Sphingopyxis. The sequence continues at coordinate 4,055 of JAEWIL010000247.1, forward strand.
CCTTTCCCGGTCTGACTCTTGAGATGCCAGCCTTCGGCTTCCTTGACCGATGCCATGACCTTGATATTTCCGTTGTCGTCGCGGTAGGTTCCGACCCCGAGATCGATTTTGCCGGGGCGCGGATCGGCCCGGAACAGGCGGCCGACCTCCATCAGACTGTCGGGAGCGGGCGGGGTCATTCCTTCGAACATCGAGAGAGCGCTTTCAAATCTGGAAGAGGTAGATGCAGCCGATGACATAGGCTGCGAGCAGGCACGTCTGGGCCACCATCGCCGCGAGCGGGCGCCAGCCTTCGGCAACGAGCAGCCGCAGCGATGTCTTCATCCCGAGCGCCGCGGTCGCGGCGACGAGGCAGAAGGTCGCGGCGTCGGAGAGGAAACCGCGCTGCACCGCGGTCAGGAGGCCGAGATTGGCTGCGGTCGCGATGACCGCGAAGCCGACCAGAAAGAGCGGAACGACAGGCGGCGCCCCCGCATCGACGACGCAGGTGCCGCGTCGCGACGCCAGAAAGAGGATGGCGGCGACAGCGGGCGCCAGACACGAGATGCGCACCAGCTTCGTCGCGACCGCCGCGGCCGCCGTCGCAGGCGAGACCATGGCGCCGGCGCCCGCCACCTGGGTCACGTCGTGGATCGAGGCGCCGAAGAAGATACCGGCCTCAAGCTGGTTGAAGTCGAGCAGGCGTCCGATCAGCGGATAGACGAGCATCGCGACGGTGCTGAGAGCGGTCACGAGCGCCACGGTGGTCACCGTGTAGCGCTCCTGCGCAGGATTTCGCGGCAAGACGGTCGAAATGGCGAGTGCCGCCGAGGCGCCGCAGATCCCGACGGCGCCGGCGGACAGGATCGACCGGCCGCGCGGCAGCCCGAATGCCATTGCGACAAGGGTACCTGCGGTCAACATGAGAAACACGCCTCCAGCTGCCATCAGCACGGTCGAAAGGCCGAGTTCCGAAATCTGTGCGGCCGAGAGCCGCACGCCGATCAGCGCGATTCCGATGCGGAGTATCGTTCGCACCGTGAAGTTTACGCCCTCCGCCAACGGGACGACGTCGGTACGGTGCGCGAGGACGGCGCCCGCAACCAGGGCAAGCAGGACCGGCGGAATGTCGGTCACGTTGCCGGCGACCATCGATAATGCGCCTAGCGCAGCGCAGGTCGCGACGCCTGCGATCAGCCGGCGCTGCGATTTGCGCAGGATCATCGCCCGTTGGATTTTGCCGTACATCGAGGGTCAGCCCCCCTGGCGGGTGCGATTGGCTACCATCCGGTCGTGAAGCCGCGTGATGATCCCGCTCCCGGTCTGCTTGAAGAGAAGAGGAACCAGTGCGTGGATGAAGCAGGCGAGGGCGCCCGCGAACATCGCCGCCGAAAAGGACAGCGCGTGCACGAAATGCTGCCCGTAGCTTTCGCCGACCGACGCGGGATGGGTAAGGAAAAGCCGCTTGATCATATAATCTCCTGTCGCGGCGGATGTACGCGATGGAGCCGGAAATTTATTTCCGAAGTTTTTTCTGATTTCGCTATAAAAGAGAATATGAAACTCTGGATTGTGAAAAATGGAGAATAATTTGCTCGATCTTATCGACAGGAAGATATTACGTTCGCTTCAGCGCGATTCATCGCGGCCGCTCTCGGAAGTAGCGGACGAGGTCGGGCTGTCGTCGAGCCCGTGCTGGAAGCGGATCAAGCGGCTCGAAGCGGAAGGCTATATCCGGGAACGTGTCGCGCTTCTTGATCGCGACCGCCTCGAACTGGGCGTGACCGTCTTCGCGGCGGTGAAGACGAACCAGCATCATGAGGCATGGCTCGCGGAATTTGCACGCACGGTGTCCGATATTCCCGAGGTCGTGGAGTTTTACCGGATGAGCGGCGAGGTCGACTACATGCTCAAGATCGTTTGCAGGGATATTGCCGACTATGACCGCATATACAAATCGCTGATCAAGCGAACCGCGATATACGATGTCAGCTCTTCCTTCGCGATGGAGCAGATCAAATATACGACGCGCCTGCCGATCTAGTTGTGAGGGTCCTGGCACCGGACGGCGGTGCTACGTGCGGGCGATGACGCGGCGCTCTCTCCTGCACCGGGCGTCGCCCGGCCCGTCCGGCGCCGGCGCGCCGATTTAGGTCTGCGAAGCACCGGCGCGCGACGGGTCGCGATGACGTTTTCTGCTCGGTCGATTGAGCAACCGCGGCCTCCCCTGCATTGCGCGGGGCGGCTAGGTTGGCCCGGTGAGACGCGGAGAGTCCGTATCCACACGACAGGTTCGTCCTCCTTGCCGGAAAGATCGCGGACGCCTTTCCGTCGACCGCTTCGGGATCGACGGAGGCTCGGCAGGAAATGACGATGGCAGATTCGAGACATGCACGATTATTGATCCTGGGCTCCGGCCCCGCCGGATATACTGCGGCCATCTACGGCGCGCGTGCGGCGCTCGACCCGCTTCTTCTCACGGGTCTCCAGCAGGGCGGCCAATTGTCGATCACGACCGAAGTCGAGAACTGGCCCGGCGACCGGAGCGTTCTCGGCCCCGCCCTTATGGAACGCATGGGCGGACATGCCCGCCATGCCGGTGCGGAGATCGCCCACGATACGGTCGTCGCCGTCGATCTCTCGCAGCGTCCGTTCGTCCTCACCGGCGATAGCGGACTCTATTATACGGCGGACGCGCTGGTCATTGCGACGGGGGCCTCCGCCCGCTGGCTTGGCTTGCCCGGCGAGGCCGTTTATCGGGGGCGGGGCGTGTCCGCGTGCGCAACGTGCGACGGCGCCTTCTTTCGCGACCAGGTCATCGCCGTGGTCGGCGGCGGCAACAGCGCGGTGGAAGAGGCGCTTTTCCTGACGAACTTCGCGCGCAAAGTTTATCTGGTCCATCGCCGGGAGACCCTCCGGGCGGACCGGACGAACCAGCAACGGCTCTTTGTCCATCCGCGCGTCGAGATCGTCTGGAACAGCGAGGTTGTCGAGGTGCTCGGCGATGGCGAAGGTGTCAGCGCGATCGCAGTGCGCGACACCCGATCTGCGGCCGTCTCGCAGCTCGCCATCACCGGTCTTTTCGTGGCGATAGGCCATGATCCGGCGACCGCGTTGTTCCAAGGGCAGCTCGCTATGGACGAGGACGGCTATATTCTCGTGACGCCCGGGAGCACGGCCACCGATATTCCGGGCGTTTTTGCGGCGGGCGACGTCCAGGACAGGAAATTCCGCCAAGCGATCACTTCGGCCGGTACGGGATGCATGGCCGCACTCGAAGCCGAGCATTTCCTCTCGTCGCAGGCGCATGAACCCGACCTCGCGGCGGCGAAGAGCAATCCGCTTCCCTTCTTGTCATAGCCGCCATTTCATTCGCGGTACCGGAATACAGGACATCCAGATGACCAGTTCGCTTCTCGACGCTTATACGCTACCCCGCTTTTCCCATCTCGTACCCGAAGCGATCCTGCCCGCACTCGATGCGGCACTGGATGAATATTCGCGCTGCGTCGAACAGCTCGTCGCCGAAAAGCCGACGACGTTCGAAACGCTCTGGAAGCCTCTCGAACGCGCACAGGTCAAGGTCGACGCGCTCTGGTCGGCGGTGAGTCAGTTGAACGCCGTCCGTTCGGACGAGGCGCTGCGCGTCGCTTACGACGCGGGGCAAGCGCGCCTTGTCGAAACTGGCTCGGCGATCGGTCAGAACCGGCCGCTGTTCGATCTCCTGCAGACCCTTTCGGAAACGGCGGATTTTGCCGCGCGCCCGCCCGCCGACCGGGCGGCGGTGCTTCATATGATCCGCGGCTGCAAATTGTCCGGCGTCGGACTGGAGGCCGGACCGCGGGCACGCTACGCCGAGATCGAGCTCGAACTGTCCGGACTGTCGACCGAGTTCGACAATGCGGTGAAGGACGCGACCGACAATTGGTGCGAGCTTGTGACCGACCGCGACAGGCTCGCCGGTCTCCCCGAATCCGCCCTCGAAATGTTCGCGGCGTCCGCGCGAGAGCGCGACGCGGACGCGGGCTGGCTCGTGACGCTCCAGATGCCAAGCGTGAACGCGATCCTGACCTTCGCAGAGAATCGCGATCTGCGTCGGCGCGTCTACGAGGCGTTCGGAACCCGCGCCTCGGACAGGGGACCCGATGCGGGTCGGTTCGACAATTCCGGCCGCATCGCGCGCATTGTGGCGCTTCGCGCCGAAGCGGCCGCCCTGCTCGGTTTCGCAGATCCCGTCGAACAGTCGCTTTCGACAAAAATGGCCGACAGTTCCGGCACGGTGCTCGCCTTCCTTCGAGACCTCGCACGCCACGCCAAGCCCGCAGCGGCGCGCGAGTTGGAAGAACTCCGGTCGTTCGCTGCCGCATCGCTCGCGATTGCCGATCTGGAGCCTTGGGACATCGCCTTCGTTTCCTCGCGGATGCGCCTCGACCGCTACGGTGTGGACGAAGCGCAGGTTCGCGAATATTTTCCGGCGGAGCGCGTTCTCCAAGGCTGGCGCGAGTTGCTCGCAACCTTGTTCGGCGTGCGCCTCTTTCAGCGCGACGACGTCGATGTCTGGCACGGCGATGTCCGATATTATGATCTGGCCGGCGAGGACGGCGAGGTGTTTGCCGGTCTCTATGTCGATCTCTACGCCCGCTCCGGCAAAAGGGGCGGCGCCTGGATGGCCGAGGCGCGCCCGCGGCTCGAGACGGAGGACGGCACCTCAAGGCCGGTCGCCTATCTCACCTGCAACTTCTCCCCGGTCTCGCCCGCAGCGCCGTCGCTTCTCTCGCAAAACGACGTGCGGACGCTGCTGCATGAAACCGGGCACTGCCTTCACCACCTCTTTACCGCAATCGACCGACCGAGCGTTGCCGGTCCCAGCGGATTCGAATGGGACGCGGTCGAGCTCCCGAGCCAGCTAATGGAGGATTTCGCCTGGGACCTGCGCGTTCTGACCTCGATGTCGGGTCATTACCGCACGGGTGAGAGCCTGCCTGCCGATCTCTTCGTGAAACTCACCGCGGCGCGGCGCTTCCAGTCCGCCATGGGCGTTGTCCGCAACATCGAATTCTCGCTGTTCGATATCCTGCTTCATTTGGGCGAACTCGGATATGATCCGATGACGGTGATCGCGGCCGCGCGCGAAGAGGCGGCCGTAATCGTGATGCCCGAATGGCATCGTTTCCCGCACAGTTTCACGCATATTTTCGCCGGCGGATATGCCGCGGGCTATTACAGCTATCTTTGGGCCGAAGTTCTCGCCGCCGACGCGTTCGCGGTCTTCGCGGAGGCGGGGCTCCTCGATCGCGCCACGGGCGACAAGCTTCGCGCGGACATTCTGTCGCGCGGGGCGTCACGGCCGGCTGCCGAAAGCTTTCGCGCCTTTCGCGGCCGCGACCCCGATCCTGCGGAGCTGCTCAGGCGTCGCGGCCTTCTCGAACTTGCCTAGAGCGGATCGCGCGACCGGGGCGGGCGGTTTGCGCGGCTGGTGCGACGTTCCGGCCCGCGCGATCGAAATCCTTGCGCCGCGAGGGAAGAAGTCCGATTGAGCGGCGCATGACCGTTCGGCCGCCTGCGTCCCAGAAATGGCCCGTCATTCCCGCCCAGGGTTTTGCAGTGGCGGCGATGGCGAAGGCCGTCGGCGTTGATCCCCGGCCGATTTTCGCGGAAGCGGGCGTCGACGAGACGCTGCTCGACCGCCATGCGCCGGTCATCGCCGAGAGCGATTTGCCGAATTTCGTTGCGGCGATTCGCGGGCTCGTCGGAGCGATCGAAGAAGAGGCCGCCCGTCAGAGCGGCAGCGGCGCGCCGCATCCGTATCAATATGACCTCTTGTGGTTCGCGACGGCGGGCTGCGTCCTCCTCACCAACGTATTGGGCATGATCCCGGTGTTCGCGGATGTGCTGGGCTCGCGCATGCAAGGCATATCCGCCGGAACCTCGGGCGACGGCTGGCTGGCGATTTCGCTCGCCGACCGTCCGGCGGACGGAAGTCCGGTCGAGTTTCTCGCCGATTTCCTTCGTTTGATCGCTTTCGAACGAATGCTTTCCTGGTTTTCAGGCGTCCATCTTTCGGGACTCCGCTTCGAGTTCAGGGAGCCAGCGCATTTTGCCGCCTTCATCCCCGCAGGGCTGACGGGGCGCGACATCGGCTGGTCGGCACGACACACACGGATATTGATGCCGGCCTCGGTGGGCGCACGGCCGGTGGTCCGCAGCGCGGCCGAATTCGCGGCGATCTTTCCGATCACGCCTTTGCTGCTGGGCGAGACGCCAGCGAGCCCTTATGCATCGGCCACGTCGCGAGCGATCGACGACGCGATTGCGGCGGGCCGGGACATCCCCGATCTCGCGACGATCGCGCGCGAGACGAAGTGCAGTATTGCGACGGTGCGGCGGCGCCTCGCCGAGGAGGGAACCAGCCTCCAGATCCTGAAGAATGATCGCCGGCATGCCTGGGCGATCATCATGCTGCAGGACGAGCGGCTCTCGATCGGCGAGATCGGGAACCGGCTCGGCTTCAGCGACGAAGCGACTTTCCGGCGGGCCTTCAAGCAATGGGCGGGCGTGCCGCCATCGCGTCTCAAGGCGGCGAATCGCCGGTGAGCACGCCGCCGATCGCGGCGCCCGAAAGGCTTCGGCTTCATTGCAATCGCCCGCCCGAGCGCCGATTGACGCGTTTTGCCCCGGTGATTGAGCAGGTTTGAACTCCAAGCACGCCGCAAACTCCCGCACCCTTCCGCGCAGGAGAAGCGATGATGTGGTGTGTGCCGCGTCGCATGTGGGGAGAAGATGGATGGCTGCAATCAAACCGAGCTGGCGTACGTGGGTCGTGATCATGGGGGCGCTCGCCTGTCCAGCGACGCTTGCACACGCGCAAACCCCGTCCGCGGAAAGCAAGCGGCTCATCTACATCGAGCCGGGCGAACTGGCGACGGTGCTCGACCAGCTTGCCTCGCGCACCGGTCACAGCATCACCTATGACAAGAAGCAGATCGACGGCATCCAGTCGGGCGGCGCGCGCGGCACGCTCAGTTTCGACGAGGCGCTGGAGATGGCGGTCCGCGGAACCGGAGTCGTGGTCCGCCCGGGGCGCGATGGCTCCACCGCGATCAAAAAACCGGCCAATCGCGCGCCCGGCGGGCAGGCGGGAACGGTCGATGCGGAAACCGGCGACATCATCGTCACCGCATCGAGCATCTTCGGTGCGACCCGCGGCGACACGCCGCTGACCGAAATTCCGCAGTCGGTCCAGATCATGTCGTCGAAGCAACTCGATGTGCAGAACAGCTTCAGCCTGACCGACGCGCTCGCCAACGCAACCGGCATCACCATCGGATCGAGCGCGGCCAACGCACCGGTCTACGGCTCGCGCGGCTTCCGCATCACCAATGTGCATATCGACGACGGCGCGTCGATCGACAATCTCTCGAGCGCCACCGCGCAGGTTGCGGGTGCGCCCGACATGGGCGCCTACGACCATATCGAGATACTGCGCGGCGCGGACGCGCTTTTCGGCGGCAATGGCAATCCCGGCGCGAGCATCAGTCTCGTGCGCAAGGAGCCTCTCGCGAGCGATCAGATGAAAATCTATCTCTCCGCCGGGTCGTGGAATAATTTCCGGGGCGAGGTCGACGCGAATGTGGTGCTGACCGATGACGGCCGGCTCCGCTTCCGTACCGATCTGGTGAGCGCATCGAGCGATTTCTTCACCGATCTCACCAATATGAAACTGCAGAATGCCTTCGCGACGCTTGCTTTCGATCTGACCGACAGCACGACGCTCACGGTGGGCGGCTCGATCGAGCATCGCGAAGGCCGCGATGCCTCGGCGGGGCTGCCGCGCTATCCCGACGGCACCGACGCTGGGCTCCCGCGCAGTCTCGGCATCACCTTTCCCTGGTCCTTCTACGAGGCCGATACCAAGGAGGCTTTCGCAAAATTCACGCAGGATATCGGCGAAAGCTGGAACCTCAAAGGCGGCCTGACCTGGCGCAAGCGCACCTCGGAAAATCTCCAGGCGCAGTTCCTCAATTCGGCGATCAATCCCGACACGCTCGGCCTCTACGGCAATCCGACGATCAGCTATACGATCGATCCGGCGGTTTCGAAGCAGCTCGCGATGGACCTGACCCTGACCGGCTCGTGGCGCTTTCTCGACGTGCCGATCGACACGCTGCTCGGCATCGATCACCAGAATTTCAAATCGACATCGAACAACGGCTTTCTCCAGAACTACAACTACCGGATCGACGATATTTTCGCTTTCGATCCCGACTCGCTCGCCAACCCGTTCAACAGTCCGAACCCTCTGCAGAATGCGCAGTACGGTCAGGACTCCCTCACCTCGAACACCCAGTCGTCGACGGGGATATATGGTTCGATGCGCGTGCATCTCACCAACCGGCTCGCGATCGTCGGCGGCGGACGCTGGAATCGCCAGTCGGTCGACAGCCGCCTCGAGGGCAAGATGAAAGCTCTCATTCCGCTTCCCGGTGGCGTCTTCCTGCCTTTCGAGCAGACCTTGGTGACCGATCCTCCCAAGATTACCGACCGCAAGTTCACGCCCTTCGGCGGGGCGGTATTCAACATCGACGGTACGACCTCGATCTATGTGAGCTACTCCGAGATCTACGCGACCAACGGCGGAAAGATGGACCGCGACTTCAATGCGTTGCCGCCGCTCAGCGGCGTCAACAAGGAGGCCGGCATCAAAAAGATGTGGAATAACGGCCGTCTTGTCGGGTCGCTTGCAATATTCGACATCAAGCAGAAAAATATCGTTTTCCCCGACCTGACCGCTCCGCCGACCGGCAATCCGCTCTGCTGCTTCATTCTCGACGGCGAGAATACGAGCTGGGGCGTCGAGGCCGAACTCAACGGCACGATCGCGCCGGGCTGGGATTTCAGTGCCGGCTACACCTTCAACAAGAACAAGGCGCTGTTCGGCAATGTCCTCGGCACGTTCACGCCGAAGCATCTGTTCAAGCTTTGGACAAGCTACCGACTCCCCGGCAAGCTCGACCGGTTCACGATCGGCGGCAACTTCTCCTTCCAGTCCTCGAATTTCGTTACCGGCACCTACGCGATCAGCCAGTTCTGTAACGGAGCGGTGACGCCCTTCTGCGGCGACGGCAGTCCGGTCTATACATTCCGGAACGTCCAGAAGCCCTATGCCACGCTCGACCTGCGCATCGCCTTCGACATCACAAAGCAGTTCAATCTCGCCGCAACCGTGAACAACGTCACCGACACGCGCTACTTCGCGACCGTCGGTGCCCCTTATGCGGGTTCGGCCTACGGCACACCCCGGAACGTTCTTTTCAAACTCACATCCACTTTCTGAGGTCGATCCCCTATGTCCGATATCCCGTTGCGAAGACTGCAAGCCTTCGGTGGCGACAGTAACCGCAAGGCCGCCGTTGTCGCGCAGGTCGAGGCGCACGCCGCTGCCAAGGAAATCGTTCCCGGCCCCGGTTTCTGGGACGGGCGGCGGGGATCGCTCGTCGGCGTCGCCGCCCATGATGCCGACATGGCCGCGATCGAGCGCGAATGCGGGATCGATCCCGGGCTCCTGTTCGCGCTCGAGGCCTGGTGGCGAATGGTCTATTTCGCGGCCCCGCTCCATGTCGCGGCATGGAGCAGGCTCGACAGCGGCGAAGTCGAGCAGGTGCGGCGCTTCCCCGTCGACTGGCTCGCGGCGCTCGCCCCGGGCGCCGACACCCGCGACGGCGCCCGGGAAATCCTTCTCTGGTGCCTCTACGCGACGCTGGGCGATGTCGAGGCATCGTCCGGGCCGGCGCGCGAACTCGGCGAGATCGTAGCCGAGATGACCGCGATGTATGGCGCGGAGCCCGCGCCGGGGCGCGACGAATGGCGGCAAGTCCGCAAGCGCGCGGTTGGTCTGAATGATCGGCTGGCCGCGACCGACAGCGTCGCCGCCTCGGCGGCGGCGGTCGTCGAAACCGCCGCCTGGCCGATCGGTCCATCGGGAAGCACCGTTGCCGATGTCGTAGAGGGCTATGTCAACACCGCGGGGGCGATCGCCATGCGCGAGGAAGGCTGGACCCGGTCGGACGAAGATCTGCGGACCGAACTGGAGGACCGGCTCAACCGCGGTTTCGAAAGCACTTTTCCGATCGCAGACGAGCAGGAACGCATGGCGGCGCAGGCGACCGTCCGGCGCGAACATGACGCGTCGGTCGATGCCGAATATCCCGGCTTCCGGGCTCGCACGATGGCGATGCGCGAGGCCGTCGGCATCGCGCGATGGAACCGGCTCTACGCGATGCGCGCGCCAATTCTTGCGGTGCTCGAACAAGCCCCGCGCAACTGACTTCAGACAATCGGCAGGAAACCATCATGTCCAACGACTCTCCGACCATCACCACCGACGCCGACCTCCAGGCTGCCCTCGAGGGGACCGACAAGCTCGTCATCCTCGATTTCATGGCTTCCTGGTGCGCGCCCTGCAAGCAGCTCGCGCCGATACTCGACGACATAGGCGATGAATTCGCGCAAGAGGTCGCAATCTACAAGATCGACGTCGATCAGAATGCCGAATCGGCGACGCGGATGGGGGTTCGCGGCTTGCCGACACTCGTGTTCCTGAAGGAGAATGCCGAACTCGACCGGCTCGTGGGCACGATTACCAAGACGCGGCTAGCAGCGAAAGTCGACGATTTCCTCGCCTGACCGCGTCGGCCCGCACGCGCGCCCCCGACCAACCCGGGCGGTCTGCC
>JAEWIL010000037.1 GCA_023387085.1 Pseudomonadota bacterium
TACCGGTCATTCGATCCAGATCGGCGGCGAACGGCGACTTTGGGGTGGGAAGCGGACGTTCCGCTCGCCCTCTTTCGTCATCCCGGACTTGATCCGGGATCCATAGCAGCGCGGAAGTCATGGACCCGGATCAAGTCCGGGGTGACGAGGATAAATATCCTCCCTGTCGCGTAGCGATGGGGAGGGGGACCGCTCGCGAAGCGAGTGGTGGAGGGGCCGCGACTTCACGCCACTAGCCCCTCCGTCAGCGCTTCGCGCTGCCACCTCCCCATGGCTTCGCCACAGGGAGGATTCTATGTCGTCGATCGGTCGCCAGCGGCCATAGCGCACCCGCCGCCTTCAAGCCGCCATACGCAGCCGGTTCCGTCCCTCGCGCTTGGCAAGGTAGAGCGCCTGATCCGCGCGGTGAAGCAGCGCTTCGGCATCGGCCTCGCCGTCATAGACCGCCAGGCCGATGCTGACCGTGGCCGGCGGCAGCCCGTCCGCCGCATCTTCCTCCGCCGCGATCGCCTTGCGCAGCCGTTCGGCGACCATCTCAGCCGCGCGGGCGCTCGACCGCTGCAAAATACATACGAATTCCTCGCCGCCGAAGCGGCCGACCATATCCTCGTCGCGCAGCGATGCCTTCGCGCGGCGCGCGACGCGGCGGATCACCTCGTCGCCGACGACATGGCCGTAATTGTCGTTGATCCGCTTGAAATGGTCGATGTCGAAGATCGCAACTGCCAGCGGCGCGCCATGCTCGCGTGCGCCGACCATCGCTTTTTCGAGAAAGGCCAGCGCGTGGCGGCGATTCGGCAGCCCGGTCAGCATGTCGGTGTTCGCAACGCGCTCGGCCGCGCTGCGCGCCGCTTCCAGGATACGCGCATTCTCGACCGTCTCGGTTACATCCTGCACCGTGCCGAAAATGCCGACGGCTTTGCCGCCCCGCCCCCGGTCTATCGAGCCGTGCGACTTCACATGCCGTATCTGGCCGTCGGCGCGGACGATCCGGCCTTGATATTCGAACGGCTCGCCGGTGCGAATGGCATTTTCCAATATCTTTTGCACCGCGTCGCGATCTTCCGGCAGATATTGCCCGACGCTATAATCGACATCGACCGCGGTCCCGGGTTCTAGCCCGTGGACGCGATAGGTCTGATCGGACCACTGGATCGACCAGCGCACCAGATCGACGCGCCAGTGGCCGACCAGCGCCGCCGCTTCGGCCTGCAAGAGCCAGCGGTTGCTCTGTTCCAGACGCCTCGCAAGGCGGCGCTGCATCACGATCAGCGCGGCAAGCGGCAAGGCTATGAACAGAAGCGTCAAAAGATAGAATTGCAGGAAAAAGACCTTCGCCTTCTGGCTGCCGTCGATCGCCGCGATCGGCCCGTACCCCTGCCCCGTCAGCCACGCCGCGACGATGGCGACGACCAGCATTCCCGCGGCGGCGCCAAAGGGTCCGAGCCGGTACGATGCGGCGATAACCGCGACGAGGGGCAGAAAGGTCAGCGGGAATTGCGATTGCGAAAAGGATATCGTCGTCAATATCGCCGCCAGCCCCAGCAGCGCGGTTGCCTCGATCCACATGGCGCGCGAAATATTGGCGAACGCCTTCGTGTCGAACAGCCTCGCCAGCATCACGATCGGCGGCGTGACGATCAGCATCCCCAGCGCGACCGTGGTCAGCCACGACAGAAAGAAATCGACAGCCCGCCCATGAAGGGCTCCGCTGACCAGCGCCGTTACGACCGAAGCGCTCAGTGCGCTCGCCGAAAGGGTGGCAATACAGAAGTTGGCGACCGCGCGCGGGTCCATGAAGGACAGCTCGCCGGATATGCGGCGCCGGATCAGCCAGAGCGCGACGAACGCTTCGACCACGTTGGAAAAGGTGAATGCGGCCGCCATCAGCGCCGCAGCGCCGCTGAGCACATTGGCGGAAAAACTTGCGAACGCCATGCCGGCAAAGGACGCGCCCCGCGCGCGCGCCGGCATCAGCAACAGCATCGCGAGGAAAAAGCCGCTGGGCGGCCAGATGGCGGCGATATTGTCGGCGCCCTTGGTCGCATGGAGCGACAGGCTGGCGAGCAGGAAATAGCCGAACGCCGTCAACAGCGACCAGAAAGCCGCCTCGACCCCGGAGGAGAGCGAGTGCCTCATCCGCCTCGTTTAGTCTGAAAGTGGGAAATAAACCGCTAACATCGCCAAGGACTATCCGCATTTTGTCGCAAAATCATATAGTTTTCGCGCGCGGACTTGGGTCAGTCGACTCCGCCAAAGGTCATGCCGACCACCTGCTCGACCAGCGCCTCGTCCCACGCGATGCGGCGATCGATCACGAGCATCGCCAAGCCGTGGACAAGCGACCAGGCATGGAGCGCGGCGGCGTCGGGATCGTCGAGATAGGGCATTGTTTGCGCGATCCCGGCACGCAGCAAGCTATAGGCCACCTCGCCGCCGTCGCCGCCCCCCTCGCTGCGGTCAGGCATCTTGCGCGTAAAGCTCAGCCGGAAGACCGCCGGCTCGTCATAAGCAAAGCGGACATAGGCGATTCCGACCGCAAGGAAGCCTGCGCGGCCGCCACCTGCCTTCAGCCATGCCTGCGACTGAAGCGCGCCGAGCCGCCGCAACCCCTCGTCGGCGAGGGCGTCGAGCAGCGCCTCCTTGTCGGGGAAATGGCGGTACAGCGCGGTCGCGCTGACCCCGACGTCGCGCGCGAGCGCGCGCAGGCCAAGGTCGCTCCCGTCTCCCTCGCGCAACCGCTTCAGCCCCGCCGCCATAACCGCGGCGCGCAGATCGCCATGGTGGTAGGAATTGGCTCCCGCGGCCGGCGCATTTTCCATGTTGACACTGTTATCTTGTTCAGTCATGTTTGCACTGTAAACATTTCGAGTCGCCCACGCAACCCCACGCTGCGCGGCACCTTCGCAAACTTCCGAACCAGGAGCATATCATGGCGAGCAATGTCGAGAAGCTGATCCGCGGCGCCGTGACGAAAGGCATCGTCAAGGTCGCCGATTTCAACCGCAAACGCCTCCCCCGCCCCACCGACGCGCACCCCTTCCTTACCGGCATCCACAAGCCGATGACCGAGGAATTCACGCTGGAGGCGCTGAAGGTCGACGGGGAAATCCCGGCCAGTCTCAAAGGTCGCTATCTTCGCAACGGTCCCAACCCGGCCGCGCAGCCCGACCCGGCCAGCTATCACTGGTTCACCGGCGCGGGCATGGTCCACGGCATCCGCATCGAAGGCGGCAAGGCCGACTGGTACCGCAACCGCTGGGTCCGCGGGACCGAAGCCTGCGCCGTGCTCGGCGAAGAGGTCCCTCCGGGCCCGCGCGAAAGCAGCGACGCCCCGAACACCAACGTCGTCGGCATCGCCGGCCGGACTTTCGCGATCGTCGAGGCCGGCGGCAAGCCGGTCGAGCTCGGCTATGAGCTCGACACCATCGCGCACAACCCCTTCGACGGCACGCTCACCGGCAGCTATACCGCGCATCCGCACGCGGACCCCGCAACCGGCGAACTGCATGCGATCACCTACAAGGGCGACGAGCCGAACAAGGTCTGGCACGTCGTTCTCGACAAGGATGCCCATGTGATCCGCGAGGAAGCGGTCGCCGTCAGCGACGGCCCGTCGATCCACGATTGCGCGATCACCGAAAATTACGTCCTCGTCTTCGACCTGCCCGTCACCTTCTCGATGAAGATGCTGCTCGGCGGCTACCGCTTCCCTTATGCGTGGAACGACGCCCACCCGGCACGTGTCGGCCTCCTCCCCAGGAAAGGCCGCGGTGACGAGATCGTCTGGGTGCCGGTCGAGCCCTGCTATGTCTTCCACCCCGCCAACGCGCACGAGACCGCCGACGGCAAGGTGATCGTCGATGTCGTCGCGCACGAAACGATGTTCGCCAACTCGAAGCGCGGCCCCGACAGTGAGAAATCGCGCATGGAGCGCTGGACGATCGATCCGGCGGCCGGAACGACAATGCGTGCCGTGATCCATGACCACGCGCAGGAATTCCCGCGTTACGACGAGCGGCTGACCTCCCGGCCCTATCGCTATATCTACAGTGTCGCGATCCCTCACGGCGCCAATGCCGAATGGCAGCTCGCCGAAACGCGGCTGTTCCGTCACGACCTGGAAAAAGGCACGACCGACGCCCATGACTTCGGTCCCGGCTGCCACCCCGGCGAATTCGTCTTCGTCCCGCGCGGCGACGCGGGCGTCGAGGATGACGGCTGGCTGATCGGGCTGGTCGTCGATATGAATGACGAGACCACCGACCTCGTCATCCTGAACGCCGATGACTTTACCGGGTCACCGCAAGCTGTCGTTCACCTGCCCCATCGTGTTCCGCCGGGATTCCATGGGAACTGGGTCGCGGATTGACCCTCTCGGGGCGCTTCATCAGCGCCTCGGTCACGCGCAGCGAGCGTTCGTTGTCGACATCGATCGCCGTCGCCCCGTTGCTCACCAGCAGCGGGGCGATGTCGACTTTCAGATGGCGCGAAATGCGCCGAAAGATGTGGTGGATCGGGCCGAGCCCGAAACGGAAGCGCAGCAGGTTGATGAGTCCGAACGCCTGCATCACGCGGATCGGTTTCTTGACGAACTGCCCGCCACCACGAAAAGCCTCGGCCGCCTTGAGCGCAGCGCGATCGCCGATCCAGTAGGCATTGCAGTTCGACACCGCGACATCCGAAAACTCATAGAAGCGCCGCTGCCCCTCGGGATGCACCGCAAGCACATCCTCGCGCCGCGCAAGCGCGACCCCGGCACCAGCGCCGAGACGCGCCGCCTCGGCGCCGATCTCGGCAATCGTTTCGGGGGTGAGCAAGCAATTGTCGGCGGTCGTGATGAACAGCGGGAAATCGGCCGTCTCGGCGATGGCCAGCACCGAGTCCGCGAGGTTGTCGGCGGCGGACACGACCGCAAGCCGCTCGCCGAGCCGCTCCACCACCGGATCGACCAGATCGTCGAGCAACGAGTCGTGGTGCGTCGAAACAAAGATGCGCTGCGCCGGCGTCGCCGCCGCGCTTCCCAGCACATGCGCGATCATCGGCCGTCCGGAAACAGGGACAAGGCATTTGTCGCCAACCCCATGTGCCTCGGCAAGGGCGTCGACCGCACCGGGACGGCGGCCCGCGAGGATCAGGATCGAGCCGCTCATGCCGCGTCTCGCTCGCTGGCCACACCGATCTGGCGGATCATGCTTTCCGCCACGATCGTCTCGATCAGGTCGGCCTGCGTGAAGCCCGCTGCGATCGCGGCGCGGCCGAACACTTTCCCGGACCACAGGTTACAGTTGAGATTGACCTCGAGCAGCCGGACCTCGCCCGTCACGAAATCGATGCGGAATTCGAAGCGGCCATAGTCGAATGGACGAAAAACCTCCGCCATCCGCCGGGTATAGTCCACGATCTGCTCGGCCAGCATACCGGCGTCGAACAGCTTGAGGCTGTATTTGGCGCTCCGGTCTACCAGGTCGCGCTTCTCCTGATAGGTACGAAGATGGGTCGGGTCGGCCTGTTCGAAGATCATCATCGGCAGCATCGCCGGTTCGCCCCCGATCGTGATCACCGGCACTTCGACGTCGCTGCCGTCGAGGAAGGGTTCGACGATCGCATCGTGATCGAGCGCATGAATCTCGGCGATCGCCTGCGCCAGTTCGATCCGGTCGTGCGCGTCGCGAATGCCCCACGAGGCCGAACTATTGTTCGGCTTGATCACCCAGCGCCGCGCCGGGGGACAGCGCGTCACATCGGTCGGCGCGCCACGACGAAAGAGCGCCCAAGGCGCCGTCGGTACGCCGCGCGCCGCAGCCTCGAGCTTGGTGAGATGCTTGTCGTCGGACAGCCCGCGCACGATCGGCGAGGCGCCCACATAGGGAAGGCCGAGCCGATTGCAGAGCAAGGGCAGCAGCATCTCGCTGTTATAGAAGCCACCGCGGTTAAGGAGGGGAAAGACGAAATCGGCATCGGGGCGCGTGAACAGCGCGGCATAGTCATTCTCGACCGCCAGCGGGATGTCCAGCCCTTCGAGTATCTCGCGCGTCTCGCGATGATAGAGCGCGTGATTGCCGTCGTCCGGGTGCAGCCCGCCGGTCCAGCGGGCATGCTTGGCGATGAAGAGGAGCCGCTGCGTATCGCGCAAGCGATCGGGCAGCCGCGTCGGTTCGAGATGGGTCATTCGCATGACCGTCTTTCACCACGCCGAGGTTGCAGCGCGATGACCCTTTGATGACTGCGCTGAAACCAAAGCGCCAAATCACTGTCATCTTGGCACAGTAGGACGGTTGCATCCCCCTCCCACAGGATCCGACCGCCATGCTTCCTGCCGCCAACGCTTTCGACGATCGCCGCTCGCCGTCCGCTGAGCGCCATGCCGCCCGGCTTGCCGACGTTCTGGCCAGCGGCGGCGACCAACGCATTCGTCCCGATGCCGCCGGGCGCAACCAATATCATGCGACCGTGACGCCGTCCGACGCTCTGGCCTATGGCTCGTCGACGATCAGCAGCATTTCCGACCATAGTTTCACCGCGTTGCTCGATTGCTGGCACGACAGGCTCGACCGCCCGATGACCGCAAGCGATTATGCGGGGGCGCTGGCGATGCTGCGATTCAGGATCGCCGAACATTTCAGCCTGACCGACACAGCAATCGTCTTCGCCGCCTCGGGGACCGATCTCGAATATGTCGGCCTCGCCGCCGCGCACGACGGCCGGCCGATCACCGCCGTGCTGCTCGGCCGCAACGAGGTGGGCAGCGGCTGCGTCCACAGCGCCGCCGGTCGCTTCTTCGCCGCCGAAACGGCGACCGGCGCACGCGTCGTCACCCAGACCGCCCTCGACCCGGTGTTTGCCGGAACCGAACTCGTCGACGTCGCGGTGCGCGATGCGGCCGGACGTCCTCGCGCGTCGGCAGCCGTCGCCGCCGAACTCGCGCTGCATGTCGAGCGCGCCGCAACGCAAGGCCGCCGCGCGATCGTCCATGTCGTCCACGGCTCGAAATCGGGACTGACGCTGCCGGCCGTCG
>JAEWIL010000038.1 GCA_023387085.1 Pseudomonadota bacterium
CGCAGACACCGCATCTCGCGGCGATGCTCGGCGCCGAAGCGGGGGCCCCGGCGCCGGGCGGCGCGACCGCGGGCGCGCTGACGATGACGCCCGAGCAGGGCTGGCACGGCTATTGGCTGAACGGCGGCGACGCGGGCTTTGGCCTTCAGGTCGAATGGAACGCGCCCGAAGGCGTCACGATTACCCCGTTCCGCTATCCGGTGCCCGAGCCACTGATTCTCTTCGGCATGATGAATCATGTCTACGAACATCCCTATGCGTTGCTCGCGGACGTGCAGGTCGACAAGAGCGTCGCGCCGGGCACCGACCTGACGCTCACCGGCATCGCCAATTGGCTCGCCTGCACCGACAAGGTGTGCGTGCCCGAAAAGGCGGTGATTTCGGTCGCACTGAAGGCCGGCGACGGCACAGTCGCTCCAGCCGAGCGTGCGCGCTTCGATGCATGGCGCGCGAAACTGCCGCAGCCGCTCGACCGCGCGGGCGCATGGGAACGCAAGGGCGACAGGGTGCGCTTCGGCGTTCCGCTTCCCGATGGCACGGCGCTCGACGCGCCGCACCTGTTTCTCGAAACGCAGAACGTCGTCGATTATCCGGCCACGCAGAGCTTCAGCCGCAACGGCGACTGGATCATCGTCGAAACGAAGGCGAAGGGCGATGCTGCTGGGCCGGTACAGGGATTGCTCAAGCTGTCGGACGGACGCGGGCTGGCCGTGCATTTCGAGCCCGAAGCCGTACGCCCCGCGGACAAGCCGATCGTCACCGCTGCTGGCGGAATCGACATCGCGCTGTTCTGGACCGCGCTCGGCGGCGCGATCCTCGGCGGGCTGATCCTCAACCTGATGCCCTGCGTATTCCCGATCCTCAGCCTGAAGGCGCTCAGCCTCGCGCGCTCGGGCGGCGACGCGCGCGATGCGAAGGTCGAGGCACTGGCCTATACCGCCGGCGCGGTGCTGGTCTGCCTTGCCCTCGGCGCGTCGCTCCTCGCGCTGCGCGCTGCGGGCGAACAGGTTGGCTGGGCCTTCCAGCTCCAACACCCCGTCAGCGTTTTGCTGTTACTTTTGCTCGCACTGGCAATCACATTGAATCTCGCCGGAGTTTATGAGCTACCATCCTTCGGCAAGGGCCAAGCGTTAACCCAAAAGGGCGGTGCGGTGGGCGGTTTCTGGACCGGTGCCTTGGCCGCCTTCGTTGCCACCCCCTGCAGCGGGCCGCTGCTTGGCGCTGCCCTTGGCGCCACGTTGCTACTCCCCGGGTGGGCCGCACTTCCTGTTTTCGGCGGATTAGGCTTAGGGTTGGCACTCCCGTTTCTCGCTATCGGCTTTCTCCCCGCGCTGCGCAAACGTTTGCCCAAGCCAGGGCCTTGGATGGAGAAATTCCGCAGGTGGATGGCCGTCCCGATGGGATTGACGACGCTAGGCCTAGCTTGCTTGTTGTGGCGCCAAGCAGACGATCTCGGTTGGCACGCGGCCGTGCAAGCACTTGTTTTTGGGGGGCTCGCTTTTCAGGCTTTCGGAAATTATCAAAAAGGCAGGCTCAAAAGTTGGTACCTTGTGCCGGTAGCGATCGCCGCGATTTATTTGAATGGGAGCAATGCTGTCCTGCTGTCCGAGAGGCCGGCATCTGCCTCCAGTGCTGTCTCGACAGGGCAAGGCTTCTCCCCTACCGCGCTCGCCAAGGCGCGCGCCACCGGCAAGCCCGTGTTCGTCTATTTCACCGCCGACTGGTGCCTGTCGTGCAAGGCGAACGAGGCGGGCGCGATCAATCGCGAAGCGGTGCAAGAGTCGTTCAAGGCGAAAGGCGTCGTCACCCTCGTCGGCGACTGGACGAACGGCGACCCCGTCATAACCCGCACGCTCGCCGAGCATGGGCGCAACAGCGTGCCGCTCTATCTCTGGTATGCGCCGGGCGCGGCGAAGCCGGAAATCCTGCCGCAAATCCTGACACCGGGGTTGCTCACCGACAAGGTCGGCGGCTGATGGCGAAGCAGCGTGCCGACCAGTTGCTCGTCGATCGCGGCCTCGCCGAAAGCCGGACGCGCGCGCAGGCACTGATCCTTGCGGGGCTCGCGTTCGTCGGCGACCGCAAGATCGACAAGGCGGGACAGCAGATCGCAGACGATGCCGAAATCAGCGTCAAGGGCCGCGACCATCCCTGGGTGTCACGCGGCGGGATCAAGCTCGACCACGCGCTCTCGCATCTCGGTTGGGATATCGCTGGCGCCGTGGCAATCGACGTCGGCTCATCGACCGGCGGCTTTACCGACGTGATGCTGAGCCGTGGCGCCGCGCGGGTCTATGCGGTCGATTCGGGCACCAACCAGCTCGCGTGGAAGCTGCGGCAAGACGCGCGCGTCATCGTCCACGAACAGACGAGCGCGCGCATCCTGACGCCCGCACATATTCCCGAACCCATCGATCTGATCGTCTGCGACGCGAGCTTCATCGCGCTGTCGAAGGTGCTGCCGGTCCCCATGGCGTTTGCGAAGCCGGGAGCCCGCATGGTCGCGCTGATCAAGCCGCAGTTCGAGGCCGAACGCCACGAAGTCGGCAAGAAAGGCGTCGTGCGCGACGCCGCGGTGCACGCGCGCGTCTGCGCCGAGGTACGCGAATGGCTGACAGACTCAGGCTGGGATGTCCTTGATCTCCTCGAAAGCCCGATCACCGGGCCCGAGGGCAATGTCGAATTTCTGATCGCCGCAACGAAGCGAGCCGCTTGACGGCGGAAACGCCAGCCGCAACATCTGTACGCCGCAGAATCGCGAAAGGGACCGCCGACGCATGACCGAGATTGCTACCCCGGGACAGCTCCGCATGTCCTATTGGCGCTGGGCGATGGTAACCGTGCCCTCGATCGTCCTGATCGGTAGCCTGATGGGGCTGCTCTCCAACAGCGGCTATGCCAACCGCTGGTTCGCTGCGCTGGACCTGCCCGCGATCACCCCGCCCGGCTGGGTCTTCGGCGTCGCCTGGACGATCCTCTACATCTGCATGGGGCTCGCGCTTGCGATGGTTCTTCATGCGCGCGGGGCAAGGGGGCGCGGTTTCGCGCTGCTCCTCTTCTTCGTCCAGCTGATTGCCAATTTCGCCTGGTCGCCGCTGTTTTTCGGCGCGCATCAGGTCACGAATGCGCTCTACCTGATCATTTTCATCCTGATGGTAGCGGCCGCGACAGCCTTCGCCTTCGCACCGATCCGCAAGGCGGCGGCGTGGCTGCTAGCGCCCTATATCGCCTGGCTCTGCTTCGCCACCTTTCTGAACTTCCAGATCGATCAGGCCAATCCCGATGCCGAAACCCTTGTCCCCGCAGCTGCCAGCACCCAGATACAATAGAGGCGCAAGGGATTTTTAGGGGATATTTCCCCTCGGAAGGACGTAACAATGCAGAGCGAAAACCGCTTTTTCGACGATCTCGCCAAGATGGTGAACGGCATCGCCGGAACCGTTGCCGGCGCCGGACGCGAAGCCGAGGCCGCGATGCGCGACCGCGCGAAGGAATTTGTCGGCCGGATGGACTTCGTCAGTCGCGAGGAATTCGAGGCCGTGAAGCAGATGGCCGCCAAGGCGCGCGCCGAGGCCGAAGCGCTGAAAGCCCGGCTCGACAAGCTGGAAGGATCGGCCAAGCCGGCCGCGGCACCTAAGGCCTCGACCACATCGAAAGGGGCTGCGACAAAGCCGGCTGCCAAGGCGGCCCCGCGCAAGCCAAAGCCCTGACGCCTATTGCCTTTTGCAATGCAGTGCCAGGGCGGCGGGACGCGGACTCGCGTCTCCGCCGCCTTTGGGCTAAGGGCCGCGCATGAGTGACGATATCTACGACGACGACAATCAGGAGGCGGCGCCGATCGACATGATCGCGTCCTATTTCGCCGCGCACGACTGGCCGCACGAAATGGTCGGCGAGGACGAGATCGTCGCGACCGCGCAGGGCAGCTGGACGACTTACGAGCTGCGCGCGGTGTGGCGTCCCGAGGACGGGGTAATCCAGTTGCTCGCCTTCCCCGACATCCGCGTCGTCGAAGACAAGCGCGCCGTCGCGCACGAGGCGCTGGCGATGATCAACGAGCAGCTGTGGCTCGGCCATTTCGAACTATGGTCGAACAGCGGTACGATCCTCTATCGCCACGGCATGCTGATCGGCGGCGATGCGTCGCTGCCGCTCGATCTCGCCGAAACGCTGATCGAGAGCGCGATCGACGAATGCGAGCGCTTCTATCCGGTATTCCAGTTCGTGCTGTGGGGCGGCAAATCCCCGACCGAGGCGCTCGCCGCATCGCTGATCGAAACGCGCGGCGAAGCGTAAGGCCTACCTCTTCTCGAACTTCGTCAGCCGCGGGCCCAGGTCGTTCGCGCCGATCGCCAACGGCTCGCCGCTCCAGTCAGCAACAAAAACCGACGGCCAGTCCACACCGGCCGACAGGCTGGCGCGGTTGCCCGAGATGGCGAGACCGCGCGAGGGGTTTTTGCGCTCCTCGGCAGCGACCGCGATGAACGCCGAGTGATTTTCCTTGTCGCGGCCCTGCACGAACAGATTGTTCGCGATCCGCCCCGTCGATCCCGACGGCAGGTCGATCATATAATTGGTCGCGCTGCCCTGCGTATCGTCGAAGCTGTTGTCGTTGACATCGACCACGACCCCGCGCGTCTTTAGATAATGGCCGCCGGTACCCTTTTCGAACCGCGTGTGCGTTACGACGACGCGGCCATAGATGCCGGTATAGACACTGTGCGCGCAGCTCAGCCCGCGGTCGCAGCGGCCAAGGCGAGAGAAGGTCGAGCGGTCGATCGTCAGCGTCGCCTCGGGATCGTCGGCGGTCAGAATGCCTTCCTCGCTGCTGCGGAACATGCTGTTCGTGACGGTGAGGTCGCTCTTCTCGAGGCGAATTCCGGCGCCATTGCCATCGGGGACGCGCATGTTCTGGAACACGATGCCGTCGACCGTCGCGCCGGCGCCGCGCAGGACGAGCGCCGCCTTGCCCTCGCAGGTCACGCCGTCGAAGATCGCACGGCCGGCCTCGACAGCGACAAAAGCGACGCGCCCCGCGGTCTGGATTGCGCAGTCGCGGTGATAGCCGGGCGCAATGCGGATCGTCCCCTCGCCTTCCCCGATCGCATCGACCGCGTCCTGCAGGCGACCAAAACTGCGGCCATTCACTTCATAGGCGGGTCCACCGGTCTGCGCCGGGAGCGGCGCCGGCGCGAAAAGCAGCGGAAGGGCGAACAGCGGCAACAGCGGCCGACGAAAGAGAATCCGGAACATCGCGGCTTTATAACAGCTTCGCGGGCGCCAGTCGTTCGCGAAGCTGGTTAACCGGGCGCCTGTCTCCTTATCGGACAGCAACCACGCCTCCGGTTAATCCAGATTCGGGCGCAGCCAGCGCGTCGCGGTTTCGATGTCGACGCCCCGCCGTTCGGCATAATCGGCAAGCTGGTCCTCGCCAACCCGCGCGACGCCGAAATAGCTTGCATCGGGATGGCCGAAATAAAATCCCGACACCGCGGCGGTCGGCAGCATCGCGAAACTTTCGGTCAGGACGGCTCCGGAGTTGGTCCCCGCGTCGAGCAGGTCGAACAGGATCGGCTTCAGGCTGTGGTCGGGGCAGGCGGGATAGCCGGGCGCGGGACGAATGCCCCGATATTCTTCCTTGATGATCGCCTCGGGCGTCAATTGCTCGCCCGCCGAATAGCCCCAGAGGTCGGTGCGGACATGCGCGTGCAGCCGTTCGGCGAACGCTTCGGCAAAACGGTCGGCGAGCGCTTTCAGCAGGATATCATTATAGTCGTCGTGCGACGCCTTGAAGCGCGCGAGATGCGGCTCGATGCCGTGGATCGCGACCGAAAAGCCGCCGATCCAGTCGCCGTCGCGGCTGACGAAATCGGCGAGGCACATATTCGGGCGCCCTTCGCGCTTGGCGATCTGCTGGCGGAGGAACGGGAGGCGGATATGCTCTTCGCTCTCCTCAAGATGGACGATCACATCGTCGCCCTCGCGCCGGCACGGCCACAGCGCCGCGACGCCGCGCGCGTGCAACCAGCCTTCGGCAACGATGGTGTCGAGCATCGCGCGCGCGTCGGCATAAAGATTGCGCGCGCTCTCGCCGACGATCTCATCGTCCAGGATCGCGGGATAAACCCCGGCGAGTTCCCACGCGCGAAAGAAGGGCGTCCAGTCGAACCATTCGATCAGTTCGGCCAGGTCCCAATTGTCGAAGACGTGCACCCCCGGCTTCTCGGGCGGGAAAGGGCGGATATGCTCGTCGATTGCAAAGCCGTTGGCGCGCGCGTCGGCAATCGGCACCAGCGCGCTCTGCCCCTTGTTCGCCCGCACGTCGCGGACATGTTCGTAATCGGCCTTGTAGCTCTCGACGAACGCGGCGCGGCCGGTGTCGCTGACCAGCGAGGTCGCGACGCCCACCGCGCGGCTCGCGTCGAGGACGTGCAGCACCGGTCCCTTATATGCCGGATCGATGCGAAGCGCGGTGTGAACCTTCGACGTGGTAGCGCCGCCGATCAGCAGCGGCATCGTCATCCCGGCGCGCTGCATCTCTTCGGCGACCGTAACCATCTCGTCGAGCGAGGGCGTGATGAGGCCCGAGAGACCGATCATGTCGGCGTCATTCTCGTTTGCCGCCTCGAGGATTTTGGACCACGGCACCATCACGCCCAGGTCAACGATCTCGAAGCCGTTGCACTGGAGCACGACGCCGACGATATTCTTGCCGATGTCGTGGACGTCGCCCTTGACGGTCGCCATCACAATTTTGCCCTTGCCCTTGGCGCCCGGCTCCTTCGCGGCCTCGATAAAGGGCAGCAGATGCGCGACCGCCTTTTTCATCACGCGCGCCGATTTCACGACCTGCGGCAGGAACATCTTGCCCGACCCGAACAGGTCGCCGACGACATTCATCCCGTCCATCAGCGGCCCTTCGATCACTTCGATCGGGCGATCCATCGCGAGGCGCATTTCTTCGGTATCGTCGACGATATGGGCGTCGATACCCTTGACCAGCGCATGTTCGAGCCGCTTTTCGACCGCCCAGCCGCGCCATTCCTCGGCCGCTTTTTCCTGCGAGGGATTACTGCCTTTGTAGCGTTCGGCGAGCGCGATCAGCCGTTCCGTCGGACTTTCGGCCTCGCCCTCGACCTTGCGGTTGAGGATGACATCCTCGCACGCATTCCGAAGTTCGGGATCGATCGTGTCGTAAACGTCGAGTTGTCCCGCATTGACGATCGCCATGTCGAGGCCGGCCGGAATGGCATAATAAAGGAAGACGCTGTGCATCGCGCGGCGCACCGTCTCGTTGCCGCGAAAGCCGAAGGAGAGGTTCGAGAGGCCGCCCGAGAAATGGGCATGCGGACAGCGGACACGGATTTCCTTCACCGCCTCGATGAAATCCATGGCATAATTGTCATGTTCCTCGAGCCCTGTCGCGATCGCGAAGATATTGGGGTCGAAGATGATGTCTTCGGGCGGAAAGCCGATTCCCATCAGCAGTTTATAGGCGCGCTCGCAAATCTCGATCTTGCGCTCCTTGGTGTCGGCCTGCCCGACCTCGTCGAACGCCATCACGACAACCGCGGCGCCGTAGGCCATGCATTTGCGCGCATGCGCGAGGAACGGCTCCTCGCCTTCCTTCATGCTGATCGAATTGACGATCGGCTTGCCGGGCACGCATTTGAGGCCCGCCTCGATCACATCCCATTTCGAGCTGTCGATCATCACCGGCACCCGCGCGATGTCCGGCTCGGCAGCAATCAGCTTCAAAAAGGTCGTCATCGCATATTCGGCGTCGAGCAGGCCTTCGTCCATATTGACGTCGATGACCTGCGCGCCATTTTCGACCTGCTGGCGCGCGACCTCGACCGCAGCGGCATAATCGCCCGCGAGGATCAGCTTCTTGAACGCCGCCGATCCGGTGACATTGGTGCGCTCGCCGATATTGACGAAGTTGGAAGAGGCGGCGGTGGTCATCGGATAATCCTGAAACTGAGTATTAGGCAGCGAGCGGGCGAGCGAGGACGCGATCGTCGTAAAGCTTGCCACCGACATTGAACTGGCGGGTACCGATGTCGACGAACCCCTGTTTGCGATAGAAGGCGAGGGCGCGCGCATTGCCGGCATAGACGCCGAGCAGCAGTCGGCGGTGATTCGCCGCTGCTGCAAGCGCTTGCTTCATCAACGCCGCGCCCAGACCCGTCCCGTGAAAACGCGACAGCGAGTAGATGCGCTTCAACTCGATATCGCCCTCCTCGGCCGCTGCCAGGTCGGGCTTGGCGACCAGCGCAAAGCCGATCGGCGCGCCGCCGGGCTGGGCTTCGGCAAGCCATGCCCGCGCGCCCGATGCCAGCAAGGCGCGATACGTCCCCTCGTTATGCTGCGCGGCGCAATGCACGATGATCGCATCGCCATCGAGGATACCGGCGAAGGTTTCGAGAAAGGTTGCCGCGCCGATCAGCGCAAGCGCGGACGCATCGTCGCCGCCAGCCTCGCGCAGCCGCCAGGAAAGAGGGTCGGGCATCGGTCAGGCGGCCGCCATCGTGAACGGCTCCAGCCCGGCGAGCCGCGTGCGGACCGGGACATCGGGAACATGCCGCGGAGGCAGGCCCTGAACCGCCTTCGCCATCGCCGCGATATGCGCGGGGGTCGATCCACAGCAACCGCCGAGGATATTGACCTGCCCATGCTCGGCCCATTCGCGGACGAGCCCGGCGGTGGTGTCGGGCATCTCGTCATATTCGCCCAGCTCGTTCGGCAAGCCGGCGTTCGGATAGACCATCACCAGCGTATCGGCGAGGTCGGAGAGGACGCGGACATGCGGGCGCAGCTGCGCCGCGCCGAACGAACAGTTGAGCCCGATCGTCAGCGGGCGCGCGTGGCGCACTGCATACCAGAAGGCTTCGACCGTATGCCCCGACAGGTTGCGGCCGCTGAGGTCGGTGAGCGTCATGGAAATCATCAGCGGCAATTCGCGTCCGACCTTCGCCTCCGCCTCGAGCGTCGCCGCGATCCCGGCCTTGGCATTGAGCGTGTCGAAGATCGTTTCGATCAGGATGAAGTCGGCACCGCCCTCGGCGAGCGCGACGACCTGTTCGAGATATACGTTCTTCAGCTCGTCGAAATCGATCTCGCGATAGCCGGGATTGTTGACGTCCGGCGACAGCGACAGCGTCTTGTTGGTCGGCCCGACCGCGCCCGCGACGAAGCGGCGGCGGCCGTCGAGCGCGTGGAATTTGTCGGCGGCCTCGCGCCCCAGCCGCGCGCTCTCGCGATTGATGTCGCCGACCAGATGCTCGGCGCCATAATCGGCCTGGCTGATCCGGTTCGCGCTGAAGGTGTTGGTCGACACAATGTCGGACCCCGCCGCGAGATAGGCCTCGCCGATCGCGGTGACGACGTCCTGCCGCGTCAGCGCGAGGATGTCGTTATTGCCCTTCTGGTCGTGCGCGAGGCCAAGGTCGCCGGCGTAACAGGCCTCGGTCAACTTCCTGAGCTGGATCTGGGTACCCCAGCCGCCGTCGGTGAGGAGGATGCGATCTTTCGCGGCGGCTTGCAGGGCTTCGCGGGCACTGGTCATGCGGCTTTCTCCGTCGCGGGGGCAATCTTCGGGCGCAGACCCAGCAGGTGGCAGATCGCGTAGCTGAGTTCGGCGCGGTTCAGCGTGTAGAAGTGGAAATCGCGGACCCCGCCCGCATAGAGCCGCCGCGACATTTCGGCGGCGATCGTCGCCGCGACGAGCTGGCGCGCCGCGGGATGGTCGTCGAGCCCGTCGAAGAGCGATATCATCCACCCCGGGATCTCGGTCCCGCACATATCAGCCATGCGCTTCGTCTGCGACACATTCGATACCGGCAGGATACCGGGAATGATCGGGGCATCGATCCCCGCCGCCGCCGCCGCATCGCGAAAGCGCAGGAAAGCATCCGGCGAGAAAAAGAACTGCGTGATCGCCCGGTTCGCACCGGCATCGAGCTTGCGCTTGAGATTGTCGAGATCGGCCTGCGGGCAATCGGCGTCGGGATGGGTCTCGGGATAGGCGGCCACCGAAATGTCGAACGGCGCCACGGCTTTCAGCCCCGCGACAAGTTCAATCGCATTGGCATAGCCATCAGGATGCGCGCGATAGGGCGCGCCGCCGGGAACATCGCCGCGCAGCGCGACGATATGCCGCACCCCCGCATCCCAATAGCCCTGCGCGACCTCGTCGATCTCGGCACGCGAGGCTTCTACGCAGGTCAGATGCGCGGCGGGCGGAACGATGCTTTCGGCCGCGATCCGCGCAACCGTCGCATGGGTGCGTTCGCGCGTCGATCCGCCCGCGCCATAGGTCACCGACACAAAACTCGGGCCGAGCGGTTCCAGCGTCCGGAACGTGTCCCACAGCTGCGCTTCCATCTTCTCGGTCTTGGGCGGGAAGAATTCGAAACTGACGCCGATATCGCCGTCGAGATTGGCGAACAGCGGGGTCGCTGCGGCACGCCGGGCCTCGGCGAGCGAGTCGAGATGGGAAGTCATGCCGCGAGCCTTTTAATATTACGGGACAGGGGAGATCGGTTTTGGTCATCGCGCCGACGGCCGAGCCAGAGCTTGACCGCAAGGTCGCCGCCTTCGAGCGTCTGCACGCTTTCCAGGACGAGGCCGGCCGCTTCGAACCAGCCGCTGATTTGCGCGTCGGAAAAGCCCAGACGCGCGTGCGCGGCGAGGGTACGCAATTCTTCGTCGCCGTGCGGTGCGAAGTCGACAATCAGCAGATGGCCGTCACCGCGTAGCACGCGCCCGGCTTCGGCAATCACGCGATCGGGCTCGTGCGCGAAATGCAGCGCCTGATGAATGACGACGCTGTCGATGCTCGAATCGACTAGCGGCAGATTGAGAAAATCGCCCTGCACCAGATCGATCGGCGCGGTCTGGCCGGCGAGCTTGGTACGCGCGATCCGCAACATTTCGGGACTGCGGTCGAGCGCGGTCACGCGGCGCGCGGCCGGTGCAAAAATTTCGGCCATCCGCCCCGTGCCCGTTCCGATGTCGAGCAGATGGCCGATTCCGCGACCGCTCATCATCGCGAGCATCGCGGCCTCGACTTCGCTCTCGGCGATGTGGCGCGAGCGAATGGCGTCCCATTCGGCGGCATGTTCGGCGAAATAGCGCTCCGCCGCCGCCACGCGTTCGGCACGAACGGCGGCGAGACGGCGGGCATCGTTGGCGACCACCAGGGCCTCGCCTTCCGAAAAGGTCCAATCGCCTGCCTGCGCCACGATGTCGGCGGCCGGACCTTCGGTCGCGATGCGCAGAAAAACCCAGCTCCCCTCGCGTCGTCGTTCGACGATACCGGCTTCCGCGAGGATGCGCACGTGGCGCGACACACGCGGCTGGCTTTGATCGAGCACCACGGCCAACTCGCCGATCGCGAGTTCCATCTCGCGCAAAAGGGCGACGACCCGCAAGCGCGTGGGATCCGCAAGGGCACGGAAAATGTCGATCAACTCGGCCATGAATCGACATATAAAGCTTTCTTTATATCCGGTCAACCAAGCCGCCGTGAGAATCCTCCACCGCCATGCGCGGATCAAATTGCGACAAAAGGAGAGGCCGACACGAAAAAGGTCGTTGCGCCGCCTTGGAGGAGGGAGTAATTCCGCGGGTGATTGGCAATTGTACGGGATCGATGTGGTTCCATGCCGGTCGATCAGTTCAATCGAGAGGGGTATTCCCAAATGAAGAAGTCGATCACTCTGTCGCTCGTTCTGGCCGCCACGATGGGCCTCGCCGCTTGCGGTGAAAAGGCTGCCGACAACGCCGCCACGACCGAAACCCCGGCCGCTGAAGCCACCACCGAAGGTGCTGCCGACGGCGCGATGCAGGCCGCCGAAGGCGCTGCCGATGCCGCTGCGACCGCCAAGGATGCAGCAACCGACGCCGGTGCCGCTGCCGCTGCTGGCGACACCGCCGCTGCCGGCGACAAGGCTGCCGAAGCTGCCGGCGCTGCCAAGGAAGCGACCGACCAGGCAAAGGCCGCTGTCGACGCTGCCAAGAAGTAAGCGTCTCTTCGGCTCCAGGCCGAAAGGGAAAAGGGGGTCGTCGGCTGCGCCGGCGGCCCCTTTCCTTTGCGGTCGACCAAGCTGCCCGGTTGCCAAGCAACTGATCGGCGTCTAAACTTTTACCTCAATGGCTCCCGGCCATTGGAATTCGAAAGGACTAACCCATGCGCAAGATCATCATCGCCTCGATGGCCGCCGCGGCCTTCAGCCTCACCGCCTGCTCGGAAAAGACGCAGGACGCCGCCGCCGACACCGCTGCCTCGGCCGCTGACGACGCCGCCGCCGCTGGCGATGCCGCTGCCGAAGGTGCCGCCAATGCCGCCGACGCGACCGCCGACGCCGCAAAGGACGCGGGCGCCGCTGTCCAAGGCGCCGCCAAGGACGCCGGCAACGCCGTCGAAGGCACCGTGAATGCAGCGGGCGATGCCGCCGCCAAGGCTGGCGACAAGATCGCCGAAGAAACCAAGAAGGCCGAAGCCAACGACAAGAAGTAAGTCGCGGGCACGCCTTCGGGCTGATAACGAAGGGCTCCATCCGGAAGGGTGGAGCCCTTTCTCATGGGAGCGGATATGCGACATCTTTGGCCTGTTCTTGCAATGGCCCTGCTCATCGCGGGATGCAGCCGCACCGACAACGAACCCGGTCCGGGCGGCGTGACGGTCAGCGAGGCCAAGGCGCTCGACGACGCTGCCGAGATGCTCGAGAGCCGCGACGGCACCCCGCCGAAACCCGATCCGGCGACCGCAACGGACAAGCCCGCGAAATAGCCTTTCTTCGTCGGTCGGACCGTCCTAGAATGGTCCTGCTCCGCGACTGGCGTACAAGATGGAGTCCCATCGGGAAGCGGAGCCCGGCCTTATGGGCCGGACGAGCCGCACGCCTGGGCGATCCGCTGCCAACGCGAGGAGCCTTTGCATGACCACCGCCCCTGAAACCACCATCGTCTTCCTGCTCTTTCCGGACATCACCCAGCTCGACTTCACCGCCCCGGCGCAGGCGCTTTGTCGCATGCCGGGCGCCCGGCTCGTCGGAGCGGCCAAAAGCCTTGATCCGATCGTCACCGATTGCGGCTTCGCGATCGTGCCGACGCATGATTTCGCGTCGGCGCCGCAAGCCGACATCCTCTGCATTCCCGGCGGACACGGCGTCACCGACGCGCTCGGCGATATGGCGACGATCGATTTCATCGCGTGCCAGGCCGCCGCGGCACGCTGGGTTACGAGCATATGCACCGGCGCCTTTCTGCTCGGCCGCGCCGGGCTGCTCGCGGGCAAGCGCGCGACGACGCACTGGGGCTATACGCATCTCCTCCCGCTCGTGGGGGCGACCCACGAAGCCGCGCGCGTCGTCGAGGACGGCCATATCGTCACTGCCGGCGGCGTGACATCGGGACTCGATTTCGCGCTGACGCTGATCGCGCGCCTGCAGGGCGATGCCGTCGCGCAGGCGATTCAGCTTGCGATCGAATATGACCCCGCCCCGCCCTTCGCCGGCGGCCACCCCGACCGCGCGCCCGAAGCGGTGACCGCCGGGTTGAAGGCGCGGACCTATGACGCGGCGGCGGCGCGGATGGAAGCGGCGCTCAAGGCCTAACCGCAATCGGCGAGGGCGATCTCGTAGAGTTTGGGCCAATATTTTCCGGTGACGAACAGGCGTTTCTTTTTGGCGTCCCACGCGATGCCATTGAGCACGCTGTCGGTCCCGCTCGCGCCGGCGTCGGCCTTTAACCCCGAAAGATCGACGAGCGAAACGACATTTCCGGTCGCGGGATCGATGCGGACGATGAAATCGGTCATCCAGATATTGGCCCAGACCTGACCGTCGATCGTCTCGAGTTCGTTGATCATGCTGATCGGCCGCCCGCCGAAGCGGACTGTGACGCGCTTTTGCTCGGCCATCGTCGCGGGGTCGAAAAATTTGAGGTCCGACGACCCGTCGCTGAGCACGAGACTGTCGCCAACCATCGTCAGCCCCCAGCCCTCGCCATCATATTTGAAATCGCCGAGCGGCTTCAGATCCTTGAGCGACCAGCGGTGGCCGACGCCATTCTGCCAGGTGACGCCAATGATCTGCTCGCCCCAACGCGTGATCCCTTCCCCGAACTGGTCGGCGGGCAGCTTTGTCTGAGCGAGCGCCTTGCCGGTCTGGAGGTCAAGACGCGCGATGCGCGACTGGCCATATTGACCGGTGCCTTCATAGAGATGCCCGTCGTCCCAGAAGAGACCCTGCGTGAAGCTGCTTGCATCGTGCGGATAGCTCTGGACGATGTGATAGCCGCAGCGCTCGACCGGTGCGGGATCGGCGGCGGCGGCAAGAGCAAGGAGCAGGATCATGCCATCCTAGCTATGTCCGGCGCGATGAACTGGCAATGTCTCTCTTCACCCGATTTTGCCCAAAGAAAAAGGGCCGGAGGATCGCTCCCCCGGCCCCGTTTCTCGTTGGCTGAGCGCCGAACGGCCCTTGGACTTAGAAGTCCATGCCGCCCATGCCGCCCATGCCGCCGCCGCCCATCGGCATCGCCGGCTTGTCTTCCGGCAGCTCGCTGACGGCCGCTTCGGTGGTGATCAGCAGACCCGAAACCGATGCAGCGTCCTGAAGCGCGGTGCGCACGACCTTGGTCGGGTCGATAACGCCGGCGGCCTTCAGGTTTTCATAGGTGTCGGTCGCGGCGTTGAAGCCCTGCTCCTGGTTGTTTTCGCGCAGCAGGTTGCCGGCGACAACCGCACCATCATGACCGGCGTTGGCCGCGATCTGACGCAGCGGCGCTTCGATCGCCTTGCGGACGATGTCGATGCCGCGGGTCTGGTCGTCGTTCGCGCCCTTCAGGCCTTCGAGAGCCTTGGTGGCGTACAGCAGCGCCGTACCGCCGCCGGGGACGATGCCTTCCTCGACCGCAGCGCGGGTCGCGTGCAGCGCGTCGTCGACGCGGTCCTTGCGTTCCTTCACCTCGACCTCGGTCGCGCCGCCGACCTTGATCACGGCGACACCGCCGGCGAGCTTCGCCAGACGTTCCTGCAGCTTTTCGCGGTCATAGTCGCTGGTCGTGGTTTCGATCTGCGCGCGGATCTGTTCGACGCGGCCCTTGATCGCCTCGGCTTCACCCGCACCGTCGACGATGGTGGTGTTGTCCTTGTCGATGGTGACGCGCTTCGCCTGACCGAGCATGTTCAGCGTGACCGACTCGAGCTTGATGCCCAGGTCTTCGCTGATCATTTCGCCGGCGGTGAGGATTGCGATGTCCTGCAGCATCGCCTTGCGACGATCGCCGAAGCCCGGTGCCTTGACGGCCGCGACCTTGAGGCCGCCGCGCAGACGGTTGACGACGAGGGTCGCCAGCGCTTCGCCTTCGATGTCCTCGGCGATGATCAGGAGCGGACGGCCCGACTGCACGACCGCTTCGAGGATCGGAAGCATCGACTGGAGGTTCGACAGCTTCTTTTCGAAGATCAGGATGTACGGATCGGCGAGTTCGACGATCATCTTTTCCGGGTTGGTGATGAAGTAAGGCGACAGGTAGCCGCGGTCGAACTGCATGCCCTCGACAACGTCGAGTTCGAACTCGAGACCCTTGGCTTCCTCGACGGTGATCACGCCTTCCTTGCCGACCTTGTCCATCGCTTCGGCGATCTTTTCACCGACTTCGGTGTCGCCGTTGGCCGAGATGATGCCGACCTGCGCGATTTCCGAATTGCCGGCGACCGGGGTCGAGCGGCCCTTGAGGTCATCGACAACCTTGGTGACCGCGAGGTCGATACCGCGCTTGAGGTCCATCGGGTTCATGCCGGCAGCAACCGACTTCATGCCTTCGCGCACGATCGCCTGAGCGAGAACGGTCGCGGTGGTGGTGCCGTCGCCGGCCTTGTCGTTCGCCTTGCTGGCGACTTCGCGCAGCATCTGCGCGCCCATGTTTTCGAACTTGTCCTTGAGTTCGATTTCCTTGGCGACGCTGACGCCGTCCTTGGTGATGCGGGGGGCACCGAAGCTCTTGTCGATCACGACGTTCCGGCCCTTGGGGCCGAGGGTGCCCTTGACGGCGTCGGCGAGGATGTCGACGCCCTTGAGGATGCGCTCGCGCGCGTCGCGCGAAAATTTAACGTCCTTGGCAGCCATGATTGCTTCCTTCAAAAAATCGCAGAAAACTGCGTAACTTCATTCGTGATTCAGGGGTTCGCTCAGGCGATGACGCCGAGGATGTCCGATTCCTTCATGATCAGCAGCTCTTCGCCGTCGACCTTGACTTCGGTGCCCGACCATTTGCCGAACAGGATGCGATCGCCCGCCTTGACGTCGAGCGGAGTCACCTTGCCGTCATCGGCGCGGGTGCCGGTGCCGACCGAGACGACTTCGCCTTCCT
Source organism: Pseudomonadota bacterium (assembly GCA_023387085.1). Lineage (GTDB taxonomy): Bacteria > Pseudomonadota > Alphaproteobacteria > Sphingomonadales > Sphingomonadaceae > Sphingopyxis. The sequence goes on from JAEWIL010000038.1 coordinate 16,384, forward strand.
GCGGCTTTTCCTTGGCGGTGTCGGGGATGATAATGCCGCCAGCCGTCTTTTCTTCGGCTTCGATACGGCGAACGAGCACGCGGTCGTGCAGCGGACGAAACTGAGCCATGAAACTCTCTCCAATAGGCGAATGATGTCCCTTAGCACTCGCCATGCGGGAGTGCTAACAGGCGGGCATATGGGTGGAGGGTGTTACAGCGTCAAGGCGATTAAGGGAAAATTTTCGGCGACGCGGTACAGCGGCTAGATGGGGTACGAAACAGCGATCATCAAGGGGACCGATTCGCCGACCCAGCGTGAATTGCTGGAGCGTGGCGCACGACTGCGCAGCGAACTTCTCGATGCCTTCTCGCGGCTTGAGGAAATGATTGTCCAGAAGCTGGGGCAGCAAGGGAAATCCTCGTCCGGCGCATCGCTGACTCACAAGCTCGATGCCCTCGAGAAGACAGCATTCCGATATCCAGCCAAAGCCAAACAGCTGATCGCCGAAATTCGCCCGCTGGTGGATTGCCGAAACGACATCGTTCATTCCGCCCTCGCTCTCGCGGAGATGACGGGCGGCGAGACCAATAGCTATTTTGTTTTCCGGAACGTGTCCGCGATTCCGGACTGCACCGGCCGGCGGCTTCGCGCGCTAACGGCGGAGGAGTTCAAAATGCTCGTTGGCCGCGTGAAGGCGGCCACCAAGCATCTCAAAGATCAGCCAACGAAGGCAACAACCCCAGCCGCGCCCGCAACCGCCACCGGAGCAGCAAGACCGCCGACACCACAATAAGAC
>JAEWIL010000044.1 GCA_023387085.1 Pseudomonadota bacterium
TACCGGTCATTCGATCCAGATCGGCGGCGAACGGCGACTTTGGGGTGGGAAGCGGACGTTCCGCTCGCCCTCTTTCGTCATCCCGGACTTGATCCGGGATCCATAGCAGCGCGGAAGTCATGGACCCCGGATCAAGTCCGGGGTGACGATGCAAGATACGATCCTCCCTGTCGCGCAGCGATGGGGAGGGGGACTGCCGCCGCAGGCGGGGGTGGAGGGGCCGCGACGTCACGCCACTAGCCCCTCCGTCAGCGCTTCGCGCTGCCACCTCCCCACGGCTCCGCCGCAGGGAGGATCAACGTCCGACTTCGGTCGTTTGCGGTCGCCCGCCCGCTTACTTCCCCGCCTTGTCGCTCACTGCCTTGATCACCAGCGCCTTGTCGTCGACCAGATAGCGCCGCGCGAGTGCCTGCAACTCGGCGGGTGTCACGCCCGCGACGACCGCAAGGCTCTGGCGGCTGCGGTCGAGGCGTGCTTCCTTGCTCGTCGCTTCGCTGACATAGGGTAGCCAATAGCTGTTCTCGCGCCGTGCCTTGGTCATCGCCTCGAGCAGCGGCTTGCGGGCGCGTTCGATCAGGTCGGCGTCGACCGGCTTGTCGCGAAGATCCTTTGCGATCGCGAAGATCGCGGCGCGCGTCGTCGCGATATCCTTATAGTCGACGTTGCTCGCCGCATAGACATGGCCATAGCCCGGAAATTCGTCCGACAGGCTCGCCCCCGCGCCGGGGCTGTAGCTTTCGCCGAGCTTCTCGCGCAATTCCTCGGTCAGCATCAGTTGCATCACCCGCGACAGCAGATTAAGCCCCATCGCGTCCTTGAGGTCGCTGTCGTCGCGCGCGGGCCAATAGACGCGGATCTCGGCCTGCTCGGCGGGCCCCTTGTGGATCAGCGTGCGCTCGCTGCGGTCGGTCGCGTACGTGCGGATGCGCGCGTCGGGGCGCGGGTCGAACGCCGCGCGGCGCTCGGGCAGCGCGCCAAGCGTCGCCGCGATCGCGTCGATCGCCGCCTGCTCGTCGATATCGCCGACGACCCCGACCTCGATCGCGCCATGTTCCAGGCTGTCGGCGACGGCGGGTTTCAGCTTGTCCCAGTCGAGCGCCATCATCGCTGCGAGCGGCGGCGTCTGCGTGCGCGGATCGTCGTTGGCGAGGATGCCGCCGGCATCGCGCGCCAGTACCGCGGCGGGCGTCGCATCGTTCGCGGCATATTGCTGCGGCAGCGCGCGGCGCAGCAGCGCAAGCCCGTCGGCGCGGTAACCGGGATGCGTGAGATAGGCCGCCATCAGATCGGCCTGAAGCCGGAAATCCTCGGGCGAGGTCAGCGCGGCGCCGCCGAAGGCGTCGGTGTCCGACCCGAAGTTCGATCCGACCGTCTTGCCGGCAAAGATCGTGCGCAGTTCGTCGAAGCTGTGCGCTTCGAGACCGCCGACGACGAACGACCCCATCAGCGCGACCTTCGTCGGATCGTCGCGCGTCGCGAGCAGATTGCCGCCATCGACGCGCAGCGACAGATAGACGCGGTCCTTCTGGAAATCGGTCGTCTTGATATTGAGCATAACATTGTTGGCGAAGCGGATGCGGCGAATGCCGAGATCGGCGATGCGCGTATCGCTGACGATCTTTCCGGGGGTGCCGAAATTGTCATAGGCGAATTTTGCGCTCGTCGCGGCGGCGGGCGCGGCGACGGCGACCTTCTGCGACGCGCCGAGCGCGGCGAGGATCGCATCGGTGCCGCCCTCGATCGGCTTTTTCGCGGTCACCCGCACGAGCGGCGCGCTGAAACCCTGCATCCGCTTGCGGAAAGCGGCGGTGACCGCATCGGCGGTCAACGCGGGCGCGGCGGCATCGAACAGCGCCTGGCTGGTTTCGGGGCGGACGACGACAAAATCGCCGTCGGCGGCCTCGACCAGCGCATCGGCCAGGCCGTCGCTGCGCCGCGTCGTCACGCCCGCGACCGCGGTCTTGAGCGCGGTGCGGCGGATCGCGAGCTGTTCGTCGACCTCGGCCTGGGTGAAGCCGAACTGCTCCGCGCGGCGCATCTCCTGCTCGACGAGCGCGAGCGCTTCCTGCCACGCGCCCTCCTTGGCAACCGCGCCGATGCCGATCTGCTCGAAGACCTTCCACCCTTCGGAATCGCCGAAATAGCCACCGAGAATCGGCGAATTCTCGTCGAGCGCGATCTTCGACAGGCGGCGGCCGACGATCGCCTCGCCGACATCCTCGGCCAGCTTGCGCGCGCGCTTTGCCTTCGTGTCGGGCTCGATCACCCACGGCTTCATCCCCACGATGCTGACCGTGTCCTGGATCGCGGGGTCGATGAAAACGCCCGCCGCCTCGGGCCGGGCGAAATCGGGCTTGCCGATGTCGGGATCGGCCCCGGCGGGTCCGCGTCCTTTCCAGTCGCCGAAGCGCGCCTTGATCTTCGCCTCGATCGCCGCCGGATCGAAGTCGCCGACCATCACCAGCGTCGCGCGCTCGGGGCGGTAATAGCGGTCGTAGAGATCGCGGATGCGCGAGGCAGGCGCGGTCCTGATCACCTCCTCGGTGCCGACCGGAATCCGGCTCGCGACCTTCATCCCCTGCATCTGGAAGTCGAGCTGGTCGATCAGGTTGCGCAGCTGATAGGTATCGCGCGCGCGTCGTTCGGACAGGATGACGCCGCGCTCGCGGTCCATCGCGCCCTGATCGATCGTCAACTCGCTCGCGGTCTCGCGCATCAGCATCAGGCCGGTGTCGACGAGATCGTCCGACGCATTGGGCAGGTCGAGCTTGTACACCGTCTGGTCGAAGCCGGTCGACGCGTTGGTGTCGGCGCCGAACGCCAGCCCCTTGCGTTCGAGCAGCTTGATCATCTCGCCCTCGGGCACGTTCTTCGACCCGTTGAACGCCATATGTTCGAGGAAATGGGCGAGCCCGCGCTGGTCGTCGGCTTCGGCAAAGCTGCCGACGTCGAAGCGCATCCGCAGGACGACGCTGTCCTTGGGCGTGCTGTTCTTGAGGATCGCATATTTCATGCCGTTCGGCAGGACGCCGAAGACGATGTTCGGATCGACGGGAATGTCGCTCGCGGAGAAATTCCACGCCTTTGCCGCGGCGCTCTGCGGATTGGTCGCGGCGGTGGTTGCCGGTTTCGGCGCCTCCTTGGCGAAGGCCGGCGCGCTTCCGATGGCGAGAAGAAGGAGGGGCGACAGCGCGGTCGATACGCGCCGGAGCAAAGGGGAATTCATGGGATGGTTGTGACCGCGCGCGCGCGCGGGGTCAAGCTGCGGTCAGGCCCGGCGCGGCAGGCTTTCGACAGACGACGTTGGCGTCCGATCAACGGCCTTCGCCGCGTAAAGCGCGCGGTCGGCGACCTCGAACAATTCGCGGCTGGCGGTCCCGTCGGCGGGCCAGGCGGCGACGCCGATGCTGGCGCCGACGCGGATCGACCGCCCGTCGACCTGATAGGGCGCGGCGAGCGCCGCGAGCACATGGTCGGCGAGCGAGGTGTCCAGCAGCGGCGAGCCCGCCGGCACCAGAATTGCGAATTCGTCGCCCCCCTGTCGCGCGACCATCGCATCCTTGCCGCACGCGCGCCGCAGCCGCACCGCAATCTCGCAAAGCAGCTGGTCGCCGACGGCGTGGCCATGCTGGTCGTTGACGGGCTTGAACCCGTTGAGGTCGAGGAGCGCGATCGCGAACCTCTTGCCTTCGCGCGCGCGCGCAATCTCTTCGGCGAGCCGCAAGTCGAAGGCGCGGCGGTTTGGCAGCGCCGTCAGCGGGTCGCTATGCGCCAGTTCGCGCATCTGGCGTTGAAGCTGGAGCAGGTCGACGAGCTGGCCGTGCTGCTGGACGACCATGCGAAGCAGGAAGATCGTCGCGACGACGAGGCTGGTTCCGGCCGCAACCTCGGGCGGGCTCCCCGAGGTCAGCATCAACGAGGCGACCGGCACGAGGCCGATCGCGAGGTTGACGAAGGTCGCGAAGCGGATCGACGACAGGCAATAGGCGGTCGCGAGCGAGCCCATTGCCATGATGATCGCATAATAGCTGTGCGCCGAGGGCGGCGCGGCGAGCCAGTTGAGCACGGTCCACAGGCTGCACATCGCGCCCATGACGCCCGACAAGATCGTCGATTCGACGATCATGCGGCGCGCGCGGCGCGGGCTCATCCTGCGGCGGCGGTTGCGCCACAGGACGAAGACGCCGATCAGGCAGACGCTCGCGAGGATGACCGGGAAGCCGACCCGCACGAAGGGATGCACCGTTTCGACCCCCGCATAGATCGCGGTCGGTGTGGTCGCGGCAAGGGTCAGGAACAGCGCGGGCGTCAGCGTTTCGACGCGGTGCGCGCGCAGCAGGGCGATATCGTCGCGGATGTCCCCCGGAACCGGCGGAAAGACCCACCGTCGCAACCATATATAGACCCCCGTCATGGGACGGAGGTAGCAAGCCATGGTAAAACAAGGCTTAAGGATAGCGGAGCGGAGCGCCCCGGCCGGCCTCAGCTCTTTTTCTTGCGGTGGCTTTCGAGGTCGAGCACGGCGTTGTCGCCGCCCTCGGGCATCAGGCCCAGCCGGCGCGCGGCCTCCTGATACGCTTCGACCTCACCGCCGAGATCGCGGCGGAAGCGGTCCTTGTCGAGCTTTTCCCCCGACGCCATGTCCCACAGGCGGCAGCCGTCGGGGCTGATCTCGTCGGCGAGGATGATGCGGCTGAAATCGCCTTCGTAAAGCCGGCCGAATTCGAGCTTGAAGTCGACGAGGCGGATGCCGACGGCCGCGAACATGCCCGACATGAAGTCGTTGATGCGGATCGCCATGTCCTGAATATCGTGAAGCTCGTCCTGACTGCACCAGTTGAAGCAGGCGATATGCTCCTCGGCCACCAGCGGATCGCCGAGCGCATCGTCCTTGTAGCAATATTCGATCAGCGTCCGCGGAAGCTGCGTGCCTTCCTCGATCCCGAGCCGCTTCGACAGCGTGCCCGCGGCGACGTTGCGCACGATCACCTCGATCGGCACGATCTCGACCTGGCGGATCAGCTGCTCGCGCATGTTGAGGCGGCGGATGAAGTGCGTCGGGACGCCGATATTGCCGAGCAGCGTGAACACATGCTCCGAAATCCGGTTGTTGAGCACGCCCTTGCCGTTGATCGTCCCGCGCTTCTGCGCGTTGAACGCAGTAGCGTCGTCCTTGAAATACTGGATCAACGTCCCCGGTTCGGGACCCTCGTAGAGGATCTTCGCTTTGCCTTCGTAGATCTGGCGGCGACGGGCCATGGGCGCTTACTTTCTGTCGGAACCAAATGAATGGCCCCGGCAAGCGACTCAGACAAGAGGCGCGGCGCCGGGGCGGTCGCGCGGCCTATAGCGGCAAAGAAACCGCGCGTCATCCCCGGCGATCTTTACGTTTACGTCAACTAGAGCTTGCGTTCCGTCCCTTCGCTTGCAACCATGCTGCATCCCCAAGGAGACAGACATGAGCTTCGACCAGATTCGCCTCGACAAGCATGAGGGTATCGCGCTGCTGACGCTGCACCGGCCCGACCGGATGAATGCCTTCACCACCGAAATGATGCTGGAAATCGTCGCCGCGCTCGACGATTGCGATGCCGACGACGGTGTGCGCGCGGTGATTTTCACCGGATCGGGCGACCGTGCCTATTGCGCTGGGGCCGACCTGGGGCAGGGCGCCGCGACCTTCGATTATGACAAGCGCACCGACAAGCTCGCTACCCTGCCCGACGGCACGTCGGCCAGCCCCGTCGCCGAAGACGGCACGATCGACTGGTCGCATCCGTTGATCCGCGATTCGGGTGGCCGCGTGTCGATGCGCATCTTCGACTGCAAGAAACCCGTCCTCGGCGCGATCAACGGCGCCGCAGTGGGCATCGGCGCGACGATGACGCTGTCGATGGACGCGCGGCTCGCGAGTGAAACCGCGCGCTATGGCTTCGTTTTCGCGCGGCGCGGCATCGTGCCCGAAGCGGCGTCGAGCTGGTTCCTGCCGCGCCTGGTCGGCATCCAGAATGCCGTCGACTGGTGCTATTCGGGGCGGCTGATCGATGCCGCCGAAGCGCATGAAAAGGGCCTCGTCCAGTCGGTCCACGCCCCCGGCGAACTGATCGATGCGGCGATTGCCAAGGCGCGCGAACTGACCGAGCATAGCGCGCCGGTCTCGGTCGCGCTCACCCGTCACATGCTGTGGCGGATGCTCGGCGCGCCGCACCCGATGAGCGCGCATCGCTGGGACAGCCGCGCGATCTTCGCGCGCGGGCGCAGCGCCGACGCGGCCGAAGGCGTGTCGAGCTTCCTCGAAAAACGCCCTGCGAACTTTACCGTCAGCGTCGCCAACGACTATCCTTGGTTCGCGGAGTTCGAGGAGACGCCGCCCTATAGCTGAAGCGATCAGCCTCCGGCGCGCCGCCGCCCTTTGAAATAGGGGCGGAAGAACATGTAGAGGCCGGTGATTGTCAGCAGAAACAGCGGCGCGAGCGGGAGGTAATAGACCCATTGCGCCGGCTGCTTTCCCATGCCGAGCATCGCGAAGAGGGCGATGACGATCGCGGCGAAGACGATCGATACCCAGCGGTGAAACTGCCGGATCCAGAGATTCCCGTTCATAGTATTCGGTCCTTAATCGAGCGCGGCGACAGTTTTTTCCAGATTTTCGAGATGGATCGGCCAGCCCGCCCTGGCGCCGCCAAAGGCTTGTTTCTGGCCGGGACGGAAGCCCACCTGCTCGACGCGGAGCAGCGTCCCCGCACCTGTCGGTTCGAGTGTGAAGGTAACGATGCTGTCGAGATCGAAGGCGGGGTCGGCGTGCGGGTGGTTCCAGCGGTAGGACAGCGTCCGGCCTGGTTCGACGTCGAGAATCTCGCAATCGACATGGCCCCAGTCACCGCGAAGCTGGAAACGGTGCCCGAGATCGAGGCCGAAGTCGTTCTTCATCAGCCACTCCTCGATCAGATGCTGCGTCGTCAGCGCACGCCAGATCTTTTCGGGCGGGTACGGGATTTCGCGTTCGACCGTGACGGTGCGGGTGTCGGCGGCGCTATCGGTCATTGATCCATCCTCTTGAGCAAATCTTCGAGATCGTCGAACCGCGCTTCCCAGAAGCGGTTCATGCGGCCCGTCCAGTCGACGAGCGGCGCGAGGGCGCGTTGCTGCGCGCTATAATGCGTCTGGCGTCCCTCGTGCCGGTCGAGCACGAGCCCGGCCTGCTTGAGGACGCCGAGATGTTTCGACACCGCGGGCTGCGAAATGCCCGCGCCGCTGGTCAGCGCGGCGACGGTCTGCTCGCCATCGAGACACAGGCGCTCGAACAGCGTCCGGCGGGTCGGGTCGGCGAGCGCCTTGAACAGAAGGTCGGGCGATGGGGTCATAATTCATAACTCTCTGGCTATGGTTTATCCCATAACCATTCAGTTATGAATATGTCAAGCGACTCCGATCAGGCGGCGTCGTATTTTCTTCGCCCCCGCTGCGCGGTCATGCGGTGCGAGCCCGAAAGCTTGAGGTCGTGCGCGCGCACGGAGGCGACATTATGCCAGTCGGCGGTGACCCTCTCGGGGGTCAGCGCGACCGTGCAATAGCCCCGATCCTGTGTGTTCGCCCATCGGAGCTGCGGTGACGACCCCAGCAGCGCGGACACGCGCACCTCGTCGGAGATGCCGGGCGTATAGGCCTCGAACCCCGGCGAGGTGACGCTGTGCCCGCCAACCTCGATCCCGGCCGGGCGGCCGTCGTGCGTCAGGTCGAACGCCCAGGCATTATGGCTGTCGCCCGACAGGGTGACAAGATCGGCGTCGGCGCGCTGCGCGGCGGCGAGCAGCCGGTCGCGCGCGGCGGGATAGCCGTCCCAGCCGTCCATGTTGAGCGGGAGCCCGGCCTTGGCGGCGATCTGCGCCACCTCGACGCGCTGTCGCACATTTTCGGGCTGGGCGGCGCCGAACCAGCCCCGCGATTCGGGCGGGGTGAAAACGCTGCCCATGACGATCTGTTGCGCGAGCACCTGCCAGCGGGTGCCCGCCTTCACCGAATTCGCGAAGCCGCCGAACAGCCACTTCTCCTGCTCCGCCCCCATCACCTGACGCGCGGGATCGCGATAGGTCGTTTCGGCAAATTGCTTCAGCGTGGCGGCGACGTCGCCCTTCCCCTTCAATATCGCGCCGAGATCGAAGGGCTCGTCGCGCGCGGTGACGCGCGTTTCGGGAAGGAAGATCGTCGCGAGATCGCCGACCTGATAGTCGCGCCAGCGCGTGTCGGCGACGGGCATCCATTCGCTGTGCGCGCGCTCGGCCGCCGCCACCCGGTCGGCCCAGCTTCCCTCGCCGTCATTATGGTTTTCCGCGCCGCCCTTCCAGGTGTCGTTGGCGAATTCATGATCGTCCCACTGCGCGATCATCGGAAACATCTGGTGCAGCCGCTGCAGGTCGGGATCGGCGCGATAGGCGGCATAGCGGAGGCGATAGTCGGCGAGCGCGATCGCCTCGTGCGTCGGCTGGACCAGCCGCCCGGGCACCGCCTCCTTCGCCGAGGGATATTCGCCGACGGCATATTCATAGAAATAGTCGCCGACATGCGCGACAAGATCGATATCGCCGCGCGCCGCGGCATGGCCATAGGCGTTGAACCAGCCGAACGGCATGTTCGCGCACGAAAAGAGCGCGAGCGTGAAGGCGCTCGTCGGGCCCTGCGGCAGGGTCCGGGTGCGCCCGACGGGCGACCTCGTCCCGTCGGGCGTGACGAAACGATAATAATACCAGCGCCCCGGCTGGAGGCCGTCGACGGTGATCTTGGCCGTATGGTCGCGCTCCCCCGCCGCGACGACGGTCCCGCCGCCCGCGACGCGCGCGAAGTCGATGCTTTCGGAAAGTTCGGCGGTCAGGCTGGTGTCCGACGGAGCGGCGTAACGCGTCCACAGGAGCACGCTGTTCGCCCCCGGCTCGCCGCTTGCAACCCCGTGGGTAAAGCCCTGCGCCGCCATCGCGAGCGCCGCGCCGGGCAGCGCCGTCGCGGCGAGGCCCACGGTGCCGAGCTTGATGAGCAGGCGGCGATCCATCTCGCCCCAAAGCTGGTGCATGCTTCGTCCTCCCGTCTTCACCGGGCTTCTGCCGGCGTATATTATGATCTTATGGTCATGTGCGCCTATCCGCTCATCCCGAGGGCGAGCAGCAACAGCATGAAAGCGATGACCGCGAACAAGCTGAAGAAGAGCAGCAGCGTAGCGCGCACGAGCGATCCGAAGCGCGAGGAGCGATAGGCGCCGCGCAGTTGGCGATACATATGGAAGGGGACATAGAATATCGCAAAAAAAGTCGCGAGATCGCCGACGACGGTCAGATTGAGCAGCCGCACGACGACAAACAACAACAGCATGAAGCTGATCGAATAGGTCACGAAGACGAAATGGTCGTAAGTGTGAAAGCGCCGGCTGAACGGAAACAGCAGCCACATGAAGGGCAGCGACAGCGGGATCAGCGCCCAGGCGAATTTATACGCATTCGCCTGCAGCTTGTATAAAATGAGCTGCGGGTTGGCGAACGCCTTTTCCATGCCATGGTCGATGAACGCGATGCCGGTGTCGATCTTGTTGCGCGCGACGAATTCGGTGCTCGTCTTCACCTGCTGAACCGGATCGTCGAGGACCGGCGGCCCGGCCGCGCGATCGGCCGCGCGCTCTTCCTTGCTCCGGCTGCGCGCGACGCCGAGATATTCGGCGCTTTTCTGCAAGGTTTCGCGTTCTGCCTGCAATTCCTGCCGTTTCGCGGCAGACAGAGCCTTGTCCGCAAGCTCGGCGTCGATCCGGTCGACCTCGCTCTGCATGCTGTCCGCGACCGCAGTGGTGCGTGACTGTTCCGCCAGAACCTTGTCGAGCCCCAGGCCGTCGTTCACCCCCGAAGTGAACTGGCCGGCGCCGACCATCGACAGCACCGCATAGGTCAGGAAAACCGCGAAGAGGAACAGCGCCAGCGGCGAAATGAAGCGCGCACGCTCGCCATGGATAAACCGGCGCGTGAGGTCGCCCGGCCGCCATGCGAGCAGCGGCAAGGTGTTCCACAGCTTCCCCTCGAAATGGAAGATCGCGTGGACGAGATCGTGCCCGATCGCGCCGAAACTGCGGTGGACATCGGCATTTTGTCCGCAGCGATGGCAGTGCGACCCGACCAGGCTTGTCCCGCAATTGAGACATCGCGTGCTGCCGTGTCCGCGCGCGTCGCCCCCATATCCATAACCATGTTTGGGCTCGACCGCCGCGCTTGCCAGCCCCGCCGTGATCGCCGCCCCGATATTTTCGATGTCCCCGCTCATGCGCTCTGCCTAATGGGGCATCGCACCCCGCGCAACGGGGGTTTCGATAGACGGGCGAAACGTGATAGTGGCCGCGCCATGAACGCCGAAGCTCTCTCGACGCCGCCCCTGGCCGACCCCGACG
>JAEWIL010000172.1 GCA_023387085.1 Pseudomonadota bacterium
ACGCTACCCGCCGTCGTGCCGCTGGCGAGCGTTCCGAAATCGAGATCGTCGACCTTGACGAGCGCGTTCGGGCGCACGACGACCGTGGTTGCAGTGCCCGTCTGGCTCGCAGCATAGGCCGGATGGCACATCATCGTGCCCGCCGCCGTGGCAGTGATCGCGAGGCGGCGGAGCGCCGCTCGCAGATGGTTGGTCCCTCGAATCCCCACGATTCTGCTCCTGTCTGGAACAGACCGATAGAGTCAGGGCATGAATCGATGATGCGCGGGGATGGTAAAGCCGCGCTTAACCTTTGGCCGCGCCGGACGATCGGCGCTCAACCGTGGTCGGCGACGCCGCCCGTCAGGATGAAGCGCCGGTCGCAATAGCCGCAATCGACAAAGCCCTCGTCGGGATCGATTTCGAGCCACACGCGCGGATGGCCGAGCGCCGCGTTGGCGAGGCCATCGCCGGTGCCGTCGCAGGCGATGCGGGTCTTGGGCGTACGGATCGTCTCCGGGGCAGGTGCAGGCTGGGTCATCGACGCGCCTTTAGCAAGCACGGTGCGCGCCCGCAATCGCCGTCAGAGATAGTTGAGCGTGATCGTGAATGTCCCGGCATAATCGCCCGGCGCCTGGTTAGCGCCGACTTCCAGCGTCGCCCCGACCGGGAAATTATAGTTGCCGGCCGCGGTCGCGATGGAGAAGCGCGTCGGGGTGGTCGACAGGATCGCGGTCGGGGTCGACCCGATCTCGAAATCGCGCACGCGCATCCGCGTCCCCGGGCCGGTGATCCAGATCGTGTTCGATCCAAGCGAAATATTGACCTGTCGATTCGGCGTACCGAGCCCCGCGAAGCGCGCCGGCTCAGCGTCGTTGCCGACGATCGTCGCACCGCCGGTTCGCGTCCGCGTCCCGTCGGGCGCGAGTCGCACCGTCCCGGAACTTCCCGAAGCGATGATGCTCCCGAAATCGAGGTCGTTGACCTTGAAGAAGGAAAGCGGCCGGAGCACGATGGCGTCGGCCTGGCCCTGTGCGGTGCTCTGCGCCAGCGCCGGCGAAGCGGCGGCGGACGCGGCAGCGAGCACAAGGGCGGCGAAGCCACCCTGCATGGGCAGCGGGCGAATGATGTGGCTGGTCCTCACGTGCCCTTCCATAACGCCGACTTTCCAATTTAGCGTTAACGCGGCACTCACCCATCAATCGCAGCTTTCGTGTGCGCCGGGTCGCGGCTATGGAGGCGGCCATGAGTGAAGCCGCCATCCGCATCGACGCCGTTTCCAAACTCTATGCCGGGGGCAAGCAAGCGCTCGACAATGTCAGTTTCGACGTACCGCGCGGACAGATTTTCGGCCTGCTCGGGCCGAACGGCGCGGGCAAGTCGACGCTGATCAACATCCTTGCGGGGCTGGTGAACAAGACGAGCGGGTCGGCGAGCATCTGGGGCTTCGACATCGACGCCGATCCCCGCAACGCCAAATATTCGATCGGCATCGTCCCGCAGGAAATCGTCTTCGATCCCTTCTTCACGCCGTTCGAGACGCTCGAAAATCAGGCGGGTCTCTACGGCGTGCCCAAGGACCGGCGGATTTCGGACGAACTGCTTGCGGCGGTGCATCTCAGCGACAAGCGCGACGCCTATGCGCGCACTTTGTCGGGCGGCATGAAGCGCCGGCTGCTCGTTGCCAAGGCGATGGTCCATTCGCCGCCGATCATCGTCCTCGACGAACCGACCGCCGGCGTCGACATCGAACTCCGCCAGCAGCTCTGGGAATATGTGCAGTCGCTCAACGATCGCGGCGTCACGGTGGTGCTCACGACGCACTATCTCGAAGAGGCCGAGGAGCTTTGCGACCGCATCGCCATCATCAACCATGGGCGGCTGATCGCGAACAAGCCGACGCGCGAACTGGTCGACATGGCGCGCGAGAAGATCGTCGTCGTGACGCTCGATGCCGACGTCACCGTCCTCCCCTCGCATCCCGCCTTCGACAAGGTCGAGCGCGAAGGCGAGCGCGGGTTCGCGATCAGCTACAACAAGGACCGCGCCAACGCCGGCGAGGTTCTGGCCGCGGTCAACGCGATGGGCCACGGCATCGTCGACGTCTCGACCCGCGAGGCCGATCTGGAGGACGTGTTCCTCAATCTGACGCGGGCGGCGAATGGGTGATCCCCTGTTCCCGGTCGTGTCGAGCGAAGTCGAGACACCCATCAGGACAGCGCGAGGTCGCGGGCTATCCCGACTTCGCTCGATGCGAACGGATCATTGATGTCAGATGAAGCTCCGCACGACGTCATTATCGTCGGCTCCGGCGCCGCCGGGCTCACCGCCGCGATCGCGCTCGCCGATCATTGCAAGGTCCTTGTCCTCGCCAAGGGAGAACTCACAGGCGGATCGACCGCCTGGGCGCAGGGCGGGATCGCCGCTGTGCTCGACGCCGGCGACACGTTCGAGAATCACATTGAGGACACGATGGTCGCGGGTGGCGGGCTCAACCGGCGCGAGACGGTCGAATTCGTCGTCGAGAACGCGCCGCACGCGATCGAACGGCTGATTGCGATGGGCGTGCCCTTCAACAAGGAGGCCGAGGCGCTGCACCTCACCCGCGAGGGCGGGCACTCGCATCGCCGCATCGTCCATGTCGACGACGCGACCGGCTGGGCCGTGCAGGCGGCGCTGCTCAAGACCGCCGAAGCGCATCCGAACATCACGCTGCTGCCGGGGCAGGCGTGCATCGATCTGATCACCGGCCGGCACGAAGAACGCTATTCGGGATCGGGGCGGGTCTGGGGCGTCTATGCGCTCGACGAAAAAAGCGGCGAGGTTCACGCCCATGTCGGCCGCGCGACGATCCTTGCGAGCGGCGGCGCCGGGCGCGTCTATCAATTCTCCACTGCCCCCAGAGGAGCGACCGGCGACGGCATCGCGATGGCGTGGCGCGCCGGCGCGCGCGTCTCGAATATGGAGATGATGCAGTTCCACCCGACCTGCCTTTATAATCTCGAGGTCAAGAATTTCCTGATTACCGAGGCGGTGCGCGGCGAAGGCGGCATATTGAAGCATCCGGTGACCGGCCACCGCTATATGCCCGACTATGACGCGCGCGCCGAACTCGCCCCACGCGACATTGTCGCCCGCGCGAACGACGACCAGATCAAGCGCTTCGGCCTCGACTATGTCCATCTCGACATCAGCGACAAGGACCCCGATTTCGTCGCCGGCCATTTCCCGAACATCTACGAGAAGCTGCTGACGCTCGGCATCGACATGACCAAACAGCCGATTCCGGTGGTACCCGCGCAGCACTACACCTGCGGCGGCATCCTGATCGACCTCGACGGGCGCACCGACCTGCCCGGACTATACGCCGCGGGCGAATGCACCGAGAGCGGGCTCCACGGCGCGAACCGCCTCGCGTCGAACAGCCTGCTCGAATGTTTCGTCTTCGGCGAGGCGGCGGCGAGGGACATCATCGCGCGCTGGGACCAGCTCGACACCCCGCCCGCGATCCACCCGTGGGATGAAAGCCGCGTGACCGATTCGGACGAAGAGGTCGTGATCAAGCAGAACTGGACCGAAATCCGCCGCTTCATGTGGAATTACGTCGGCATCGTCCGCACCACCAAACGCCTCGAGCGCGCGCAGCACCGGATCAAGATGATGACCGGCGAGGTCGAGGACTATTACGGCCATTTCCGCGTCACGACCGACCTGATCGAACTCCGCAACTTGCTGCAATGCGCCGACCTGATCGTCCGCAGCGCGCTCCATCGCAAGGAAAGCCGCGGGTTACACTACACGCTCGACTACCCGGGACTGTTGCCCGAGGCCGTCGATACGATGCTGGTGCCGTAAGGTTTTTGTAAAGAATATCTCACGCCAAGGCGCTAAGGCGCCAAGAAGGGGCGGCGTAGGATATCGAGGAATTGGCAAGCATCGCAGTCGATTGCGGATTTCACCTACACCGGAATCTGGGGCCGGGGCTGCTCGAATCGGTCTACGAAGCGATTTTGTTCGACCAGCTTGTGCGCCGTGGTCTTGATGTTCAACGACAAGCGCCCATCCCCATCCGTTATGGTGGTGTTGAATTGCCCGAAGGTTTTCGCGCTGATCTTTTGATCGAAGAAAAATTGCTCGTCGAACTGAAATCCGTGGAGCGGCTTTCGCCGCTGCACGGCAAACAGGTATTGACCTATCTTCGCTTGCTGGGGCTCCCGCTCGGTCTGCTCATCAACTTCGGCGGGGAGACCTTCAAAGAAGGTGTTCGCCGCATTGCGAATAATCATCACGGCTGAGCTGTTTCCTTCTTTGCGCCTTAGCGCCTTTGCGTGAGACTTTGTCTAAGCAAACCCCTCGTTCAAGAACCGTTCGGCCAGCGCCGCGTGCAGCGCCGCGCCGCGCGCCATCACCTTTTCGTCGAGCACCATATGGTTGCTGTGCAGCCCGCAGCATTGCCGCCAGTCGCTGCCCGCCTCGCTCGCGCCGAGCCAGAACATCGCGCCCGGCACCTTTTCGAGAACGTAGGAGAAATCCTCGGCGCCCATGACGGGGTTATCCATCGTCAGCCAGGCTTGCTCGCCGAAGGTCTGCTCGACGACCTCCTGACCGAAACGCACCGCGCGCGCATCACAGACGGTGACGGGGAAGCCCTCGATAATCTCGACATCCGCTGTGCAGCCATGCGCCTCGGCAATCGCGGGAACCAGGCGCTTCAACTCGCGCGCAACCATCGCGCGGCGCTCGGGCGACAGCGTGCGGATCGTGCCCTCCATTTCGGCACGTTCGGGGATGATGTTGTTCGTCGTCCCCGCCGCGATCTTCGCGATGGTGACGACCGCGGGGTCGAACACCGAGATGCGCCGCGTCACCATCGTCTGGATCGCGGTGACGATCGCGCAGGCGACGGGGATGGGGTCGATGGCGTCCTGCGGCATCGAGGCATGGCCGCCCGTGCCCTTGACCGAGATGGTCAGCACATCGGACGAGGCGAGCAGCGGCCCCGCGCGACCGGCAAAAATCCCGTGCGGCGCGTTGGGCATGATGTGGAGCGCGAAGGCGGCATCGGGCAGCGGGTCGATCAATCCGTCGTCGAGCATGAAGCGGGCGCCGTGATGTCCCTCCTCGCCCGGCTGGAACATGAACATCACCGTGCCGGGCAGGCGATCGCGCGCCGCGCACAGCAGCTTCGCCGCGCCGACGAGCATCGCAACATGCGTGTCGTGCCCGCAGGCGTGCATCGCGCCGCTGATTTCGGAGGAGAAATCGAGCCCGGTCTCTTCGAGCAGGGGCAGGGCATCCATGTCGCCGCGGAGCAGAACGGTTCGTCCGTTCGCGGGTCCGCGCAGGATCGCGACGAGGCCGGTCGTCGACGGCCCCTCGCGAAATTCGAGCGGCAGCCCGGCGAGCGCATCCTTGATCTTCGCGAGCGTCCTGGGGTTTTGCAGCCCCAATTCGGGCTCGCGATGGATCGCGCGGCGCAGGTCGACGAGATCGTCGAGAAGATTATCGGCCTCGGCGGGCCAGCTATAGCTGGAAAGTGTCATGGTTTGCTCCAGATTTAAGCGCGCTCGATGTGCGAGGGAGGAACGTGATCGGTCAACCAGACACCATTCCCCGACAATCGGAATTCCTTGCCCGCTTCCGAAAGAGCGCGTGCGGCAACTCTCAGGATAATTGGTTTTCCACGACGAGCGCCAACGGCCGAAGCGGTGGTTTCATCGGGAGAGAGATGGACGTGGTGTCGTGCCATCGGTCTCAGTCCTTCGGTCAATATTGCAGGGAGGAAGCGTTCGACTGTGCCGTGAAAGAGGAACTGCGGCGGTTCAGCTAGTGGCCATCCGAGATCGACCGGAATTGAATGGCCCTGACGCGCTCGTATCCATTCACCGTCTTCGGATAATTCAAAGCGATTCTTGTCGCTGCCTTCCACGACGCGGATGAGGTCACTTTGTTCATTCGGCAGATTTGCGGCCTTGAAAGCGCAGAGTACCGAAGCGCATTCGGCCCATCCGCTGGGATCGAGTGTCAGGTTTCCCGCTTCCGGATTGTGTCGTAGCCAATATGATAACGACTTCGATATCTGACGGTCATCGGTCATGACAGAAGCTTGGGGGAGTTAGATGCCCGACGCAATCCACATTCATGAAGACGATTGGGGCATGCGTAGCCTCTATCCATTGGCGGCTTCGCCTGGAATCGAGCGCGATCTCGACGAATCCATGGCTGCTAGCGAACGGAACATGCATCCAAGTGGTTTCGGCTGGACGGCGATGCATATGATACAGGAGCCTTCTGTCGATTATGATGCCTCCAGTTTGCGCGTGGTGGATGTCGCCGAGCGACTGTCAGACGTGATGCCGCGTGTGAAACTTTTTGCGGCCACCATTGGCGCACACATCGGCAGCATCGAGAAGGACCCGTATGGCTCCTACGACAATGAGGCATGGTGTTTCGGCTTTGGTGCCGATTGCTTCATAAAGCTCGAACCTGACGGTGAGTTCGTGAAAGGCATTTGGTACGATTTCGCATCGGGCGAAGCTCGCTACGAACAGGCGATGCGACGGGCCTTCCAGGTGGTTGAAGAATTCGTGCCTAGCCTTCTGGTTGACTACCATCAGCATAATCAGGGCGCGCTAGGAGATCCGGTGTTTCTCGACCGATATTTCGCCGGAATTCGAGAGCGGCGGATTGCTGTCGACAAAGCCATCGAAGAGTATCAGCGTGCTTTCGAGACTAAAGCTCCTTGGTGGAAGCGCTGGTTCGGTTGATGTGTGAGATCGGGAGGTTCGGGCTCACCGTCCACCAAACAGCTGCCGCCCCGCGAGGTCGAGCATGATTTCCTCGCTGCCGCCGCCGATCGCGTTGACGCGGACCTCGCGGTAGATGCGCTCGACCTTGCTGCCGGTGATATAGGATGCGCCGCCGAGGATCTGCGCGGCCTCGCGCGCGACGGCTTCGAGCATGCGTGTCGCCTGCACCTTGAGCATCGCGAAGTCGGCGGGGCGGTCCTTGCCCTCTTTCACTTGCCATGCGGCGAGGTCGACCCACGCCTGCGTCGTCTCGATCTGGCGTTCCATGTCGGCGAGCTTGATGCGGATCGACTGGTGGCCGACGAGCGGCTTGCCGAAGGTCTCGCGCTGCTGCGCCCATTCGGCCGCTTCGGCGAGCGCGACGCGGGCATAGGCGCAGCAGCCCATCGCCATGCCGAGCCGCTCGCTGTTGAAATTGCGCATGATGCCGATGAAGCCGGCATTCTCTTGCCCGATCAGATTTTCGGCGGGGACGCGGACGTCGCTGAAATGGATCGCGGCAGTATCGCTGCACCGCCAGCCCATCTTGTCGAGCCGCGTGCGCTCGACCCCGGAGCTCGCCATGTCGATCAGCAGCAGCGAGATGCCTGCCGCGCCCGGCCCGCCAGTGCGCACCGCGCAGGTCAGCCAGTCGGCGCGCATCCCGCTGGTGATGAACATCTTGCCGCCGTTGACCACGTAAGAATCGCCGTCGCGAACCGCGACGGTCTTGAGGTTGGCAACGTCGCTGCCGCCGCCCGCCTCGGTGATGCCAAGCGCGATGATCTTGTCGCCGGCGAGCACCGGCGGCGCGACGCGCTGTTTCAGTTCGTCGGACCCGAGCGCGAGGATCGGCGGCAGCCCGATGCCATGCGTCATCAGCGACGCGCCGAGGCCGCCCGCGCCGACCGCGGCGAGCTCCTCGGTCAGCACCAGCCCGTGGAAATTGTCGAAGCCCTCGCTGTGCCCGCCATAGCGTTCGGGATAGCGCAGGCCGAGGATGCCCGCCTCCGCAGCCTTCTTGTGGAGGTCGCGCGGCAATTCGCCCTCGGCCTCCCAGCGGTCGATATGCGGTGCCACCTCGCGTTCGACGAAGCGGCGAACGCTCTGCGCCAGCGCTTCGTGGGTTTCGTCATAATAGGGCGATCGCGCGCGCCAGTCGTCAAAGGCTGTCATGCGGGCAATGCTGCGCCGGGTTGACGTGCACGTCAAGCAGGCCGCGCTGGAGGCCTCATTAAATCTCACGCAAAGCCGCAACGAGGAGGCGCAAACGGTAAAGGGGCCTGACCTTCCTAGCGCCTTTGCGCCTTCGCGTGAAAAAATGGAAGTGATCTGCGGCCGCGGGAAAATTCGGCTCGATTTCCGCGCCCTGTCGCTTAAGGTCGCGCGCCATGACAAAGTCCTTCCTGCTCGCCGGCCTTGCCGCTCTCGCCCTTGTTTCCACCCCCGCCGCTGCGCAGCAATCGCCCGAAGCGATCGCCGAGGCCGCGCTGAAAAAGGCGCCGGTGTTCGACGGACACAATGACGTGCCCTGGGCGCTGCGCGAGCGCGTCGACAATGTCATCAACGGCTTCGACTTCCGCGACACGACGCACACCGCCCGGCCCGACGCGACGCCGCCCGGGATCGCGATGCACACCGACCTTCTGCGCCTCCGCAAGGGGCATGTCGGCGCGCAATTCTGGTCGGTCTATGTCCCCTCGAACAGCAACGAGCAGCAAGCGGTGCAGCAGACGCTCGAACAGATCGACGTGATGAAACGGCTTGCGGCGCGCTACCCGAACGACCTCGCGCTCGCCGCGACCAGCGCCGAGCTCGAAAAGGCGATGAAGGCGGGCAAGGTTGCCGGCATGCTCGGCATGGAGGGTGGCCAGTCGATCGGTTCGTCGCTCGCCGTACTGCGCCAGATGTACGATCTCGGCGCGCGTTACATGACGCTGACGCACGGCAAGACCACGCCGTGGGGCGACAGCGCCACCGACGCGCCGCAACATGACGGGCTCACCGATTTCGGGCGCCAGGTCGTCCGCGAGATGAACC
The DNA here is from genome assembly GCA_023387085.1 of Pseudomonadota bacterium. Classification (GTDB taxonomy): domain Bacteria; phylum Pseudomonadota; class Alphaproteobacteria; order Sphingomonadales; family Sphingomonadaceae; genus Sphingopyxis. The sequence continues at coordinate 8,808 of JAEWIL010000172.1, forward strand.
GCATCGGGATGATCGTCGATTTGAGCCACGTCAGCGAAGCGACGATGAAGGACGCGCTCGAAACGTCCAAAGCGCCGGTGATGTTCAGCCATTCGGGCGTGCGCGCGATCAATCCGCATCCGCGCAACGTTCCCGACAGCGTGCTGCCGCTCGTCAAGGCGAACGGCGGGATCGTCATGGTCGTCTTCCTGCCGGGCTTCCTCGACGTCGATGTCCGCGCACAGGGGCTCGCGCGCACCGCCGAACAGGCGCGGCTGAAGGCGATGTATCCCGGCGACCCGGCCGCCGCCGACGCGGGCCTCAGGGCGTGGGACGCCGCCAACCCGGCGCCGACGACGAACGTCCAGAAAGTCGCCGACCATATCGACCATATCCGGAGGACGATCGGGATCGACCATATCGGGCTGGGCGGCGACTATGACGGGATGGATTCGGCGCCCGTCGGCATGGAGGATGTGTCGGGCTATCCCGCGCTGTTCACCGAGCTTGCAAAGCGGGGCTACACCCAGGCCGATCTCGAAAAGATCGCGAGCGGCAACATCTTCCGCGTCCTGAAAGCGGTCGAGGCCTATGCCGCGAGCCAGAAAGGCCAGCCGCCGACAGAAACGCCGGTTTCGCGCTGAGCGCTAGCGGCGACGGAACGGCCAGCCCGTCGCGCCGCTCGCCCACAGCGCCCACCAGATGATCAGCGGCTGCGCGGCGAGGCGAGGGCCGTGATACCACCAGCCGAGCGTCGTCCCCCCGATCGCGACATGCGCGAACGCATGGTGGAAATTGGCGGGCCATACGCACAGCGCATAGAGCGCGAGCCCGCACCCGGCGGCCTTCCGCGTGGCAGGGATCATCAGCCCGATCGCGCCCGCCAGCTCGGCAACGCCCGTCGCGGCAACAACGAAGGCCGGCTGCGGCACCCACGCCGGCGTGATCGCCAGAAAGGGGGCGGGCGTCGCCAGATGACGATAGCCCGCATAGGCGTAGGCGAGTGTCAGCAGCCAGCGCAGGCCGGTACGAACCGGCTCCGTCACCGTCCGATCGCGGCGAGCATCGCCTCGACGCTGGTGAATTTTTCGCGCGGATTGCCGTCGAGCGCGGCGGCGACCTCGGCCGCCTCGATTCGCCGCCAGTCGCGGAAGGTCACCGGCGTCACGTCGCGGCTCGCGAGCAAGGCATCGAGCCCGGCACGCCCCGCTTTCCCTGCGCCGCGTCCGATATCCTCGAGCACCAGCTCGGCGATCCGCGCGCCGTCGGGCTTGTTCGTCCCGATCGTCCCCGACGGCCCGCGCCGCGCCCAGCCGACCGCGTAGAGACCGGGCAGGATCCGCCCCTCGTCGCTCGCAAAACGCCCGCGGCCATGTTCATAGGGCACACCGGGAATCGGCGGCGTCTGATAACCGATGCAGCTCACCACCAGCCCGGCCTCGATCGCATAGGTTTCGCCGGTGCCATGGCTGCGCAGATCGGCATCGAGCCTCGTGCGCTCGACGATCACGCGCTGGACGCGGCCATCGCCCTCGAGCGCGACCGGCATCGCGAAGAAATCGAAATCGATCGTCACCGGCTTCGCGACCGGATTGGCGGCAAAGCTCCTGAGGTGCGTCACCGATTTGCGAATCCCGGGCTCCAGCATTGCGTCGTCGCCCTCGGGCGGCAGGTCGGCGGGGTCGACGCGCGGGCTCGCGCGCTCGAGGTGGCCAAGCTCGCCGAGCTCCTTCGGAGTCATCGCGATCTGGTGCGGCCCGCGCCGGCCAAGGATATGGATATGGCGCACCGCGCTTGCCGCCAGCGCGTCGCGCGCGTGCGCGACGATGTCGCTGCCGGCGAATTCGGCGGGCGTCTTGGCGAGAATGCGCGCGACGTCGAGCGCGACATTGCCGTTGCCGATCACCGCGACGCCGGGGGCATCGAGCGGCGGATCGAGCGCCGCGAAATCGGGATGGCCGTTGTACCAGCCGACGAACGCTGCGCTGCCGATCACCCCGGGCAGATCGGCGCCCGGAATGCCGAGCGGCCGGTCATGCGGCGCGCCGGTCGCGAGGACGACCGCATCGTACAGCCCGGTGAGTTCGTCGATCGAGACATCGCTGCCGACCGCGACATGCCCGACGAAGCGGACATTGTCCGCCAGCGCGACGCCTTCATAGCGGCGCGACACCGCCTTGATCGATTGATGGTCGGGCGCGACGCCGGTGCGGATCAGGCCATAGGGAACGGGCAGCCGGTCGATGACGTCGACCGCGATGTCGTCGGCCTTCTGCAACGTTTCGGCGGTATAATAGCCCGCCGGACCCGACCCGACGATCGCGACATGACGCATCAGCCCACTCCTCCGGGGTGTCCACGCGCCGCGCGGCCCCCTTCTTGTTGTGTCACGATGCTAGCGGCGAAATGCGCCAGAGCAAGCGGACTGTTTCGGGGCGTCGCGGCAGCCTTGACAGGAGCTCCGCCGGATCATATTGCGCGCGCCTCGTTGCCCCGTCGTCTAATGGTAAGACTACGGATTCTGATTCCGTCTATTGAGGTTCGAATCCTCACGGGGCATCCATTTTTCGGACATCGACGAAGCCGCGATCAGGCGAGCGCCATCTTCACGAAATCGGCGGCGCGTTCGCCGATCATAATACTCGGCGCGTTGGTGTTGCCCGATACGAGTCGTGGCATGATGCTCGCATCGGCGACCCACAGCCCATCGATACCCTTCAGCCCCAGCGTGGGATCGACCACCGCCTCCGCATCGCTTCCCATTCGGCACGTCCCGACGGGGTGATAGACGGTGTCGGCGCGGGCGCGAATCAGGGCGTCGAGCGCGGCATCGTCCTCCAAATTCACCGGATGGCGGTCGGTGCCCGCATAATCCGAAAGCGGCGGCGCCGACACGATCCGGTGCATCATCCGCACCCCCGCGCGCAAGGTCGCCATATCGCGGTCGTCGGTCAGAAAGCCCGGGTCGATCACCGGCGCCGCCGCGGCATCACCTGACGCCAACCGCACGGTTCCCCGGCTTTCAGGCCGCAGCACGCAGGCATGGCACGAGAAGCCATGCCCCTTCACCTTGGTCCGCCCATGATCCTCGAGCATCGCGGGGACGAAATGATACTGGATGTCGGGCGCGGGCAGGTCGGGCCGCGATTTCCAGAAGCCTCCCGCCTCGGCGAAACAGGTCGTCATGATCCCGGTTCGCTTGGTGCGATGCTCGAAAATCGCCTTCACCATCCGCCATGTGCCACCCAGACTGTCGCCGAGCGGATCGGTCGAGCGCGTTTCCCAGCTCGACACATAATCGATATGGTCCTGCAGATTCGCGCCGACGCTCGCGCGGTCGAGCACGACGTCGATCCCCTTGTCCTTCAGATGCGCGCCCGGTCCGATCCCCGACAGCATCAATATCTGCGGGCTGTTGAACGCGCCCGCCGACAGGATGACGCCGCCGCGCGCGCGCAGCGTTTCGCGCTGCGATCCGCGCCGGATCACAACACCGGTGGCGCGGCCGCCCTCGATCAGGATTTTCTCGACCAGCGCGCCGGTGCGAATGTCGAAATTCGCCCGTTCGCGCAGCGGCTCGACATAGGCGCGCGCCGCCGACCAGCGCTCGCCCGCCTTTTGCGTCACCTGATAGAGGCCGAAGCCCTCCTGCTGCGCCCCGTTGAAATCGGCGGTGCGCGGCAGTTGCAACGCCGCCGCGCTTTCGACGAAGCGCCGGCTGGTCACATTCGGCCAGCGTTGGTCCATGACGTTGAGCGGGCCGTCGGCGCCGTGGAAATCGTCGGCGCCGCGCTCGTTCCCCTCGCTGCGCTTGAAGTAGGGGAGGACGTCGGCATAGCTCCACCCTGTCGCGCCGAGCGCCGCCCACTGGTCGTAATCGAACTTGTGGCCGCGGATATAGACCATCGCGTTGATCGCGCTCGACCCGCCAAGCCCGCGCCCGCGCGGCTGGTATCCGGTCCGGCCGTTCAGCCCCGGCTGCGGCACCGTTTCGTATCGATAGTTGGACGCATCGGGGATGAAGGGCATGAAGCCCGGCGTCTTGACACGGATCGTATCGTTGCGACCGCCCGCCTCGACCAGACAGACGGTGCGCGAACCGTCCTCGGCCAGCCGCCCCGCCGCCGCGCTTCCCGCGCTGCCGCCGCCGATAACGATGATGTCGAACTGATTCATGAAGCGACTCTCCCTCGCGCCGCCTGCTGGCGGTCATCCGGGTGCTTACATGAATGTCATTAGGAGGCGAAGCAAGCTGCTAGATGCAACGGCTTTCAAATGCAGTTGCCGTTGAAGCAAGCCGCCAGAAGGAGAAGCGAGGGAGCAGCGCAAAGCGCAAGCAACAGTCCCCCGCTAGCGATCAGCCAGCGATTGCCGAAACGCCAGCCAGCCACAGCGCCGATCAGGAAAATTGCGACGCAAAGAAGCGAAGCCAGCCAAAGCTCCGAACCGGCCGACCCTGCAAAGATCATGAACCCGCCATAGTGCAGTCCGATCGCGCTCGCGGCCAGCGCCAGAAAAATCGGAATCGCGCCTGCAACAAGGGCCACGACGTCCCAATATCGCCAGCGCGCCAAATTCACTCCGCAGTCTCGTCCACCGACCGCCCCGCCGCCCAGCGTTCCTTGATCATCGCGCTCGTCTGCCGGCTGCCGTCGTGGCTCCAACCGGGTTCGCGGATCAGATAGTTCAGCTTGTGCCGCCACGGCGCGGCCCACATATCCTTGGCGATCCCGACCCATTCATGCACCGCGGCCCACAATATGTTGAAGCTGCCGAGCTGCTTGACGATACCGTACCGCACCGGCTCGTCGTCGCGTTCGGGAACGAAGCTGCCGAACATCCGGTCCCAGATGATGAAAACGCCCGCATAATTGGCGTCGAGGTAGCGCGGGTTCACCCCGTGGTGGACGCGGTGGTGCGACGGCGTGTTCATCACCGCCTCGAACCATTTGGGCATCCGCCCGATCGCCTCGGTATGGATCCAGAACTGGTAGATCAGGTTGAGCCCCGCGCAGAAGAACACCATCGCGGGCGGAAAGCCGATCAGGAACAAGGGCAACCGGAACAGGAAGGTCAGGCTGAAAAAGCCCGTCCATGTCTGCCGAAGCGCGGTCGAGAGATTATAGTGCTGCGAGCTGTGGTGGATCACATGGCTCGCCCAGAACCAGCGCACCCGGTGGGCGCTGCGGTGAAAGGCATAATAGGCGAGATCATCGAGGAAGAAGCACAGGATCCACGCCCACCACCAGGTGCGGAATTCGATCCCGATGTCGAACAGGTGGAATTGATAGACCCAGACCGACATGCCGATCACCGCCGCGCCGACGAGCGCGCCCGCGACCTGGCTGACCGTGCCGAGCATCAGCGAGGTCAGCGTGTCGCGCGCCTCGTACCGGCTCTTGTCGCGGCGGAGCGAGACCAGCATCTCGACGATCAGCAGCAGGATGAAGCCGGGAACGGCATAGACGACGGGATCGGGCAATTTATCCACAGTTGAGGTCTCTCATCCGCGATGCCCACATCCCCGCATCCTTCCCCAGTTGCAGCGTGACCTGACCAAAGGTTCGCTCGGGCGGCGTCAACGTCAGGAAATCCTTGTCGAGCCGGCCGACCGTCTTCGCATCGACCGCACGCGCCGCGAAATGATTGCCGTGCGCGCGCACCAGCATCATCCGCCCTTCGGCGTTGCGGACGATCGCCGCGAAGCCGGCGCGGTCGCGCGCGACCTCGATGCCGTTAAATCCCGCCTCGGCTTCTTCGGCGAGACGGATCGCATGGCCGGCGTCCTCGATCCGCGGATCGGCGCCCAGTCCCATCCGCTTGACGAGCCACGCGACGAAAAACACGGCGACGAGCGACACGCCAAGCTGGATCAGATCCTTGAGCGTCATTTTTCCCCCGCGAGCGCGTCGAGCATCGGCCGGAGGCCCGCCAGATCATAGCCCGCCTTCGCGGCCGCCTCGACGATCCCGTCGACATCGTCCCCGGCGCGCGCACGCGCCAGCGCCCACAAATGCGTCGAGCGTGTCCCCGACCGGCAATAGGCCAGGATCGGACCGGTCGCGTCGGTCAGCAGCTTGTCGAGCGCGTCGATCTGCGCATGGCTGAAGCCCGCGTGCCCGATCGGGATCGCCGCATAGGCCAGCCCTTCGGCGGCTGCGGCCCGCGCGATATCGTCACCCTGCGGCGCCGATGGTTCCTCGCCGTCGGGGCGGTTGTTCACCACCATGGCAAAGCCTTGCGCCTTGGCCTCGGCGATATCCTCGATCGATATCTGCGGGGCGACGCTGAACTGGGCGGACAGGGGACGGAAATCGCTCATGCCCGCGATCTACTCCCTGCCCGCGCGTGCTGACAAGTATGAAGGTGCTGGCGTGATCGAAAGCCGACGGCGGCTCTGGGTAGGGAGCAGCCCTTGAAAACCTCGTCATGCTGAACTTGTTTCAGCATCCATGGCCTGAGCTCTCGTCTAGCGCTGCGGCGAAGGAAACGGCAGGCCACGGACCCTGAAACAAGTTCAGGGTGACGAAAATCGGAAGGTCCGTTTCCGGTCGATACCGAACATCAATATTGCCGGATCACATTCAGGAACGCGTCGCCCCACGCATCGAGCTTCTTCGCGCCGACCCCGGGAATCGATCCCAGGTCGCTCCGCGTCGCGGGCCGGTCGCTCGCCATCGCGCGCAGCACCGCGTCGTGAAAGATCACATAGGGCGGCACCCCGGCTTCGACGGCGAGTTCGCGGCGCATCGCGCGCAGGGCGTCGAACAGCGGGTCGCCCACCGGATTCGCCGCCGCGCCGTCACCCCGCCGCGACGCCCGCTGCGTGCGCTTCACCGGCGGTTCGGCGATCAGCACCCGCGTCTCGCCCTTCATCATCGCGCGCCCGGCGGGGCCGAACATCAGCCCGCCATGCTCGGTCGTCTCCAGCGCCTCGCGCGCGACGAGCGTGCGGACGAGCGGCTTGATCAGCCGCGCCTCCTCGCCCGCGACGATCCCGAACACCGACAGCTTGTCGTGGCCGCGGCCGAGGATCCGCTCGTCGCTCTTGCCGGTCAGCACCGCCTCGACATGCCCCGCGCCAAAGCTTTGCCCGGTGCGATAGACCGCGCTCAGCAATTTCTGCGCGAGTACCGTCGCGTCGATCTGGCGCGGCGGGTCGAGGCAATTGTCGCAGTTGCCGCAACGCTCGGGCGGGGTCTCGCCGAAATGCCTCAGCAGCAATGCGCGGCGACACTCGACCGTCTCGACCAGCGCCGCGAGTGCGTTCAATCGCGCGCGCTCGCCCGAAATCCGCGCCTCGGGCAGCTCCGACAAACGCATCCGCGCCTTTGCGAAATCCTCCGCGCCCCACAGCATCAGCGCCTCGGCGGGGTCGCCGTCGCGGCCGGCGCGGCCGGTTTCCTGATAATAGCTTTCGATCGATTTCGGCAGCCCGGCATGCGCGACGAAGCGCACGTCGGGCTTGTCGATCCCCATCCCGAACGCGACGGTCGCGGTGACGATGCCGTCCTCCGAAGCGACGAAATCTTGCTGCACCCGCGCCCGCCGGTCGGCGTCGAGCCCGGCATGATAGGCCGCCACCGGACGCCCCGTCGCCGCCGCGAGCTTCGCGGCCATTCGCTCGGTTCCGTCGCGCGTCGGGCAATAGACGATCCCCGGCCCCGGATTGGCGGCGATAAAGTCGGCAAGCTGCTTCGCCGCGCCGATGCGCGGAGTCACCCGATAGCGAATATTCGGCCGGTCGAAGCCTGCAAGCACCAGCCCCTCGGCCGGGATGCCGAGCTGGATCAGGATATCCTCGCGCGTGTGCTTGTCGGCGGTCGCGGTGAGCGCAAGCCGCGGCACATCGGGAAAGGCGTCGAGCAGCGGCCGCAGCAGGCGGTAGTCGGGCCGAAAATCATGCCCCCACTCGCTGACGCAATGCGCCTCGTCGATCGCGAACAGCGCCGGCGTCCGTGCCGCCATCAGCGAGCGGAACCCCTCGCCCGTCGCCCGCTCGGGCGCGATGTAGAGCAGGTCGAGTTCGCCATCGCGATACGCCTGGCGCGTGTCGGCAAAATCGGCGTCGACGCTGGTCAGCGATGCCGCGCGAATCCCCGCCGCGCGCGCGCCGCGCAGCTGGTCGTGCATCAGCGCGATCAGCGGCGACACGACGACGACACAGCCGTTCAGCGCGACCGCGGGCAGCTGGTACGTCAACGATTTGCCCGCCCCCGTCGGCATCACCGCGAGCGTCCGTTCGCCCGCCATCACGCGGCCGACTACCTCGGCCTGCCGGCCGCGAAAGGCATCGAAACCAAAGGTGGATTTGAGCAACGGGAGGAGCGCGTCGGCGGACATTGTCAGGGCGCGATAGGGAAGTTCGGCGAAGGACGAAACCCCAAGTTGGTCATTGCGAGCGAGGCGAGACAATATCCAGCCATCGACGTTGCGCAAGGCATCGAACCGGAGATTTCTTCGTCGCTACGCTCCCGGCGACGGCAATGCTCAAGCCTTCGCCAGCATCGCCCGTTCGGCCATTCGCGACGCGGTCTCGCGTTCCGCCATCACGACATGGTCGGCGCCGCGGCGCACCAGATCGTCGACCTCTTCGTCCGAATGCGCGCGCGCGACGATCACCAGCTTCGGATTGATCGCCCGCGCACGCCGGACGATCGCGCCCGCCTCGGCGCCTTCGGGGATCGCGACAAGCAAGGTCTGCGCCGTATCGAGCCCGGCTTTGCGGAGCACGCTTTCCTTCGTCGCGTCGCCGACAATCACCGTTGCGCCGGCGGCTTCGGCTGCCACCGCCATATCCTTCTGGTCCTCGATCACCGTCAGCCCCTCGCCGCGTCCGCAGATCAGGCCGCCGATATGGCTGCCGACGCGGCCATAGCCGATCAGAACCACCCCCGCATTGCAGGGCGCGGGCGTGGCTTCCTCGGCCTGCTCGTCGCCCGGCGCGTCGTCGGCGCGGACGCGCTTCACCATCAGCGTGAAGAAGATCGGGTTGAACAGGATCGACAGGATCGAGCCCGCGAGGATCAGGTCGCGCGCCTCGGCCGGCATCACTTTCAGTCCAACGCCGAGCCCGGCGAGAATGAACGAGAATTCGCCGATCTGCGCCAGGCTGACCGCGACCGTCATCGCGGTCTGGTTCGGATGGCCGAAGGCGCGCACGATCGCATAGGCGGCGAGCGACTTGCCGAACACGATAATCGCGACCGTCGCCAGCACGGGCAGCGGCTGCTCGACCAGCACCTTGGGGTCGAAGAGCATACCGACCGAGACAAAGAACAGCACCGCGAACGCATCGCGCAGCGGCAGCGTCTCCTCGGCGGCGCGGCGCGAAAGCTGCGTCTCGCCCAGGATCATCCCCGCGAAGAAGGCGCCAAGCGCGAAGCTCACATCGAACACCACCGCCGCTCCGAACGCGACGCCCAGCGCGATCGCCAGCACCGCGAGCCGGAACAGTTCGCGCGATCCCGAATGCGCGACCCAGTGGAGTACCCACGGCAGCACGCGCCGCGCGATGATCAGCATGAAAGCCATGAAGCCCACGACCTTGACCAATATGATCGCCGCCGACTGGAGCAGGCCCGCGCCGCCGGTCCCGAGGCCGGCTTCGTCGCCGCGCGATCCGAACATCGCGGGCAGCAGCACCAGCGCGAGCACCATCGCCAGGTCCTCGCCGATCAGCCAGCCGACCGCGATCCGTCCCTTTTCGGTCTCGACCATGTCGCGCGCCTGCAGCGCGCGCAGCAGCACGACCGTGCTCGCGACCGACAGCGCCAGCCCGAAAATGACGCTCCCCTCGACCGGCCAGCCGAGCCAGAGGCCAAGCATCGTACCGAGCGCGGTCGCAACGGCAATCTGCACGACCGCCCCAGGCACCGCGATCTTGCGGACCGAAAGCAGATCCTTCAGCGAAAAATGCAGCCCGACCCCGAACATGAGCAGAATCACGCCGATCTCGGCGAGCTGGAGCGCGAGCCCCGTATCGGCAACGATCCCCGGCGTGAACGGCCCGACCATCACCCCCGCGAGCAGATAACCCGCGATCGGCGAAATCTTGAGCCGGTGCGCAAGCGCGCCCATCAGGAAGGCAACTCCGAGGCCCGCGACCACGGTGCCGATCAATGTCGTGTCGTGCGGCATACCCTTGCGTAAAGGGCGCAGACGCGAGGGGTCAACCCAAGACAAGTAATTTAGTTACGATTGATGGTTTCCGGCATCATTCGGGCGGAGGCTCGTTCGAACCCCCGCCCGAATGACAATGACGCTGCCGCCAGCCTAGCTGCGCGTGATCGATGCGCCGCCGTCGAGCAGCGAGGCCGTGCCGGTAACGAAGCTCGCATCGTCCGAAGCCAGATACAGCACCGACTTCGCGATCTCGATCGGCTGCGCGACCCTTTTGAGCGCGTGCAAATTGGTGACGAAATCCTGCTTCTCGGCGCTGTCGTTGACCGCCTCGAACATGTCGGTCGCGACCGCGCCGGGCAGGACCGCGTTGACGCGGACACTCTGCGGCCCGAATTCGGCGGCCAGCGCCTGCGTCAGTCCGATCAGGCCCGACTTGCTCGCCGAATAGGCCGCGCTGCCGGGGAAGGCGAAGCTGTAGCCGACGAAGGTCGAGGTGAAGATCACCGACCCGCCGCCATGTTTCACCATCTCGGCGATCTGGTGCTTCGCGGCGAGGAAGGACGCCGTCAGGTTCACCTGCAACGCATCGTTGAAGCCTGCTTCGCTGACGTCGGTGCTGGGTCCTGCTTCGCCGAACACGCCGGCGTTGTTGAACGCGACATTGAGCTTTCCGAAATTGTCGACGGCAGCGGCGACCAGCGCCTGATGAAAGGCTTCGCTGCGCACGTCGCCGGCGACCGCAACGGCCTTGCCGCCCGCGGCGGTGATTTCGGCGACGAGGCTGTCGAGCTCGGCCTGGCGGCGCGCGCCGACGACCACGCTCGCGCCTTCGGCGGCAAAGAGCTTGGCGGTTTCGCGGCCGATTCCGGCGCTGGCTCCGGTGACGATCGCAACCTTGTTCTGCAAACGGTTCATGGGGTCTTCTCCTGTTCGGCGGGGCGAGATGCCCGTGTCGATGAAAGGGAGATGGACCGAACAACCCGTTCGGAATAGACAGCATATCTTGGTTCTATAATTCGGGATTACCGAACAATGATCCGTATCGAAGGAATCGCCGCATTCGTCGCGACGGTCGAGCATGGCTCGATCAGCGGCGCCGCGCGCCAGCTCCGCCTGTCGAAATCGGTCGTCAGCGAACGCCTCGCCGAACTTGAACGCTCGCTCGGCAGCGCCCTCCTCCACCGTACCACGCGCAAGCTCGGCCTCACCGAAGATGGCACCGCTTTCCTCCCGCGCGCGCAGCGGATTATCCGCGACGTCACCGAGGCCGCCGCCGTCATCGCCGAGCGCCGCGGCACCCTCGCCGGCCCGCTGCGCGTCGCCGCGCCGGTGACTTTCGGCCATATGCACCTCGGCCCCGCGCTCTATCCCTTCCTGAAAGAGCATCCCGAAATCCGGCTCACGCTCGACCTCGACGACCGTCGTATCGACGTTGCGTCGAGCGGTCACGACGCGATCATCCGGCAGGGCGTGATCGACGACACGCGCCTCGTCGTTTGGAAACTCGCGAAAAGCCGTCGCATATTGGTGTCGTCGGCCGCCTATCTCGCCGAGCATGGCACGCCGCAAAGCCTCGACGATTTGCGCGATCACCGCGGTATCTTCTACACGAACCGCGGCGCGAGCGACTGGCACTTCCGCACCGAAGACGGCCCGGTCACGATTCAGGCAAGGCAGGCCTTGGGCGTCAACAATGGCGACATGATCCGCGACGCGGTCGCCGCCGGGCTCGGCATCGCCATGCTCCCCGCCTTCATCGCCGGTCCCGCGATCAGGGCCGGCAAGCTCGTCGCCATTCCCCTCGACATCGCCCCCGACGAGGAGTGGATCTACATGGCGCATTCACAGGGCCGCGATCCGTCGGCGAAGCTGCGGGCATTGAGGGATCACCTGAAGCAAGCGTTCGGCGATCCGCCTTATTGGGAAGTGGCCAACTGATCGAAGCGGAAGCTTTGGGCGGGAAGCTGCCCTTGAAACCTCGTCATGCTGAACTTGTTTCAGCATCCATGGCCTGAGCTCTCGTCTAGCGCTGCGGCGAAGGAAACGGCAGGCCATGGACCCTGAAACAAGTTCAGGGTGACGAAAATCGGAAGGTACGCACCCGGTCGAAACCAGACGACCTAAATCGTCCCCTCTTCCTTCTCCGCCTGCTGCCGCGCCCACATATCGGCATAGAGCCCGTGCATCGCGAGCAGTTGGTCGTGCGTTCCCGTCTCGGCGACGCGGCCCTTTTCCAGCACGATGATCCGGTCGGCGTTGACCACCGTCGACAGCCTGTGCGCGATCACCAGCGTCGTGCGGCGTTCGGCGATGCGTTCGAGCGTGTCCTGAATCGCCGCCTCGGTGCGGCTGTCGAGCGCGCTCGTCGCCTCGTCGAGGATCAGGATCGGGGGGTTCTTGAGCAGGGTGCGCGCGATGGCGACGCGCTGCTTCTCGCCACCCGACAGCTTCAGCCCGCGCTCGCCCACCTCGGTCGCGTAACCCTGCGGCAGCATCGCGATGAAGCCGTCGATCGCCGCGCCCTTTGCCGCCGCCGCGATCTCGTCCGCGCTCGCATCGGCGCGGCCATAGGCGATGTTATACCCGATCGAATCGTTGAACAGCACCGTGTCCTGCGGGACGATGCCGATCTCGGCGCGCAGGCTTTTCTGCGTCACCGTCTTGATATCCTGCCCGTCGATCAGCACGCGCCCGCCCTGCGGGTCATAGAAGCGGAACAGCAGTCGCGCGATCGTCGACTTGCCCGCGCCCGACGGGCCGACGATCGCCAGCGTCTCGCCCGCGCCGACCGCGAAGCTCACCCCGTTCAGGAT
>JAEWIL010000216.1 GCA_023387085.1 Pseudomonadota bacterium
GCTTGGGCATAAGGTCCGCGATGAACTGGTTGCCGTTGATGGCGTTGAAGTAGTCGGCTTCTTGAAAATTCATCCCGAAGAACCGGCCGGCGACGCCGTCCCAGAATGGCGACCCGCCGCGATCGTCGATCACGCCGCGTAGCTCGGCGAGGATACGCGAGGCGAAGCGTGGGCGGTGCATGGCGACGAAGAGATAGCGACTGCGCGCGAGCAGCATGCCGAGCCCGCCCGCGCGTTCCGCCGGGTGCAGGAACAGCCCTCCGACTTCGCTCGACCCTTCGAGGTCGGTGACGAGGAACAGGAGTTCGGCGCGGACGGTGCGATCGAGCTCCTTTGAATACTGGGTGAGCGTGTTGAGGCGGTACGAGTAGAACGGCCAGCGCTGGCCGACCTGGCTCATCAGTTGGCAGGTGCCGCGGACCTGGCCGGTCTCGGTGTTCTCCAAGACTAGGACGAAGTAATCGTCGCCGATGTCGCCATCGCGCGAGAAGGCGGCGTCGGCGCGTTCTAGCTTGGCTTCGAGGGCGGCGCGGTCGGCGGGCAGGTTCGTGAAGCCGCCCCCGGTCAGCTTGGCCATCTCGTAGAGCGGCTCGATGTCGCTGGCGTGGGCGGCGCGGAGGCGGAAGTTCATGAAATACATCCGGCGGCGAGGCGGGAGAGAACCAGGGCAGAGAGCGCCGCTCGTTCGCTAAGACTTTGAATTATCATGTATTCCTCGGAAGAATGGATGTCACCCCCGCGGACGCCCATGGTATCGACCACGGGCACCCCGCAAGCGGCGATATTGTTGCCGTCGCAGACCCCGCCGGTCGGCTGCCAGCCGATCTCCTGGCCGAGCTCGGCGCCGCAGCAGCGGACGAGGTCGAACAGCTTCTGCGCCTGGGCATCGACCGGCTTGGGCGGGCGGGTGACGCCGCCGTGGCGGTGGATCGCGACCTCGCGCTCCCCGGCGATTTCGGCGCACAGGTCGCCGAGCTGGCCATCGAAGCGCTGCATGGCCCCGGTGGACCTGGGGCGGATGTTGAAGCGCACCACCGCGAGGTCGGGCACGACGTTATTGGCGCTGCCGCCGTCGATTTTGGCGGGGTTGACGGTGATGTCCTCGGCCTCGAGCCCGGTCAACCGCAGGACCAGCTCGGCGGCGGCGACCACGGCATTGCGGCCCTCGTGCGGGTTGCGGCCCGCGTGAGCCGAACGGCCGCGGATGGTGATGCTGTAATTGCCGGTCCCGCTCCGCGCATGCGCGAGCGTGCCGTCGGGCAGCGCGGAGGGCTCGTAAGTCAGGGCGGCGTATTTCCCGCTTGCCATCCGCTCGATCAGCGCCGCGGAGGACAAGGAGCCGGTTTCCTCGTCCGAATTGATCATGACGTCATAGCCGATCCGCGCCGCATCGGGCGTCCGCTCGAACGCCTTGAGCGCGTGCAGGATGACGCAGAGCCCGCCCTTCATGTCGGCGGTGCCTGGGCCGTTCACAGTGTCCCCATCGACCCGTCTCACCGCCTGGAACGGGTGGTCGACGGGAAATACCGTGTCCATGTGGCCGGTCAGCAAAAGCCGCCGCTCCGCCTCCGGCCGCACCCGCAGCACGAGGTGCCGGCCATGCGCCCGTTCGACCTCGCTACCCGCGGCGTCGATCGCGGTGACGGGCGCCGGCTCGACCAGCTTGATTGCCCCCGGCAGTACGGCGAAGGCATCGGCCAGCTTGCCTGCCACTTCGGCGAGCCCGGCGAGGTTCCCCGTGCCGCTGTTGATCGCGGCCCAGTCGCAGGTCTCGCGCAGCATCGCATCGGCGTCGATGCGGTCGGAGATTTCCTCGCCCTCTCTCATCGCGCGCGCCTAGCAGGGGCCCGCCCGGCTTGCCAAGGTGCGGGCGGCTTGTCATAGCCGCCCCCTCCTCCCCGGGAACAGTCGCAGCATGCCGTCAACGGGTCAGGAGTCTTCATGAGCGAATATGTCGAGCGGGCCGGGATCGCGGTCGATCCGGCGCTGGCGGAGTTCGTCGAGCGCGATGTGCTCGGGCCGCTGGGGCGCGACGAGGACGATTTCTGGCGCGGGTTCGCGGCGCTGCTGGAGCGTTTCGTCCCGCGCAACCGCGCGCTGCTCGCAAGGCGCGACGAGCTCCAGCAACAGCTCGATGTCTGGCACGCTGCGCGCCGCGGCCAACCCCACGATGCCGCAGCCTATCGCGTCTTCCTCGGGGAGATCGGCTATCTCGGCCCCGAGCCGGGCGATTTCACCATCGGGACGAAAAACGTCGATCCGGAAATCGCGACCATGGCCGGCCCGCAGCTGGTGGTGCCGGTGCTCAACGCGCGTTTCCTGCTCAACGCCGCCAATGCGCGCTGGGGCAGCCTCTACGACGCGCTCTACGGCACCGACGCCCTCGACGGTCCCTCGGCGCGGTCCGGCGGATACGACGAGCGTCGCGGTGCGGCTGTAATAGCGGCCGCCAAGGCCTTTCTCGACCAGGCGGTGCCGCTGGCTGAGGGAAGCTGGGCCGAGCTGACGGGCGAC
>JAEWIL010000010.1 GCA_023387085.1 Pseudomonadota bacterium
GTGTCGCGCGCGGCGCCGACCTTGCTCGCCGCGGCCGGACCGGTCGACGGCGAGGAGCCGCTCGACTGGTGGCGCCGCGCGTTCCGCTTGACCTATTCGGTCGAACTGCGCGCCGAACGCGCGGGGCGCGCCCAGTCGGTCGTCGATGCCGATGCCGACCGCTACCAGCGGTTCAGCCTGCCCGCGATCGCGGCGATTCCGGCGAATGCGCCGCAAGGCGGCTGGGGGCGCCGGCGGATCGAGGGCAAGTTGCTCAGCATCGTCCGCCTCGCCAAGGCCAGTCTGACCTATGCCGGCGGGATCGATTATCTGGCGTGGAAGATCAACCGCCACGCCGGCACGAAGATCGAAATCAAGCCATGGCAGCGGCGCTGGCCCTTGCTCGCGGCGCTGACGCTGGTGCCGCGCCTCGTCCGGGGCGGCGCGATCCGATAGTCGTTTGCAAGGGAGAGCTGCCGGCGCGATCAACTCGCCAGGCGTTGTCCCTCCCCGCGACCCTCGCCGCTGCGGCGGATGGCCTGATCGAGCGCGGTGAGAGTGAACGGCTTTCGCAGCACGTCATGGTCGCCGAACGCGCCGTCCTCGCTGGCATCGCCGGCGAAGCCGGTCACGAACAGCACCGACAGGCCCGGCCAGCGCTGCTTGAGCTGCGCGACCATTTCTGGGCCGGTAAGCTCGGGCATCAACACGTCGGACAGGATCAGGTCGAAGCCGCCGTGCCTAGCGACCAGAGTTTCGGCCTCCAGCGGGTTGCTGCAGGCCACCGCCTTGTGGCCCAGTTCCTCGACCGCATCGACCGTCGCCACGAGGACGCGCTGGTCGTCCTCGACGACAAGAATGTTGAGCGCCTCGCCTGGTGCCGCGCCGGTCACGGCTTCGTCGGCGCGCGGGGCCACCATCCCGATCGCCTCGGGCTTGGCGACGGGCAGCAGCATCGCGACGCTCGTCCCTTCTCCCTCGGTCGACGAAATCTGGACCTCGCCGCCGGACTGGCGGCAAAAGGCAAAGACCTGGCTCATGCCAAGCCCGGTACCCTGCCCGGCGGGCTTGGTGGTATAGAAAGGATCGAAGACGCGTTCGAGCACCTCGGGGGACATGCCGCATCCGGTGTCGATCACCTGCACCGCCAGCGCCGCCGTATCTTCCGCCTCGTCGCGGAGCGTCCGGATGGTCAGCGATCCGTGGCCGTCCATCGCGTCGCGCGCGTTGACCGACAGATTGAGCAATGCATTCTCGAACTGCTGACGGTCGACCCAGCACGCAAGGTCGGAGGCGTGGAGATCGAGGGTCAAGGCGATGCGGTCGCCGATCGTGCGGGCGATCAACTCGGCGAAGCCCGTGATGCATTCGTCGATCGGCGTCATTTCGGGCCGCGCGGGTTCCGATCGGGCGAAAGCGAGCAGGCGCCGCGTCAGATCGGCAGCGCGGTTGGCACCGTCCATCGCGTTGCTGAGGTGTCGCTGCGCCTTTTCGGGGTCTGTGGTGACCAGCCGCTGCGCCAGCTCGAGGCCGCCGACCACGACCGCGAGCATATTGTTGAAGTCGTGCGCGATACCGCCGGTCAGTTGCCCGACCGCCTCCATTTTCTGTGCCTGGCGAAGCTGGGCTTCGGCCGCTTCGCGTTCGCTCATTTCGCTGCGAAGCGCGAGGTTTGCCTTTTCGAGTTCGGCGGTGCGTTCCTCGACCGCGGCTTCGAGCTGCATCGCGCGATCGGCCTCGTACAGCGTTTCACGCCGCGCCACGCGCCGCTCGCCCTCGGCGCGGACGAGCGAAACCGTCGCGGCGATTGCAATGACTGCGGCCACCGCGCCGAGCAGCGAAAAGAGCAGAATCGCCTGGTTGAGGCTCGCGCGGTCCGATGCGGCGACGCGGTTGCGTTCGGCCAGGATCGTGCGTTCGTTGCGGATCAACTCCGACAGCAGGCGATCGATGCGGATCAGTGCCGCGTCGTGGCCCGCGGCATTATATTTGGAGATGGCGGCGATCGTCTGGCGGTAATTGGCGCTGAGCGCCGCGTCGCCGAGCTGCTGGCCGCGGCTCGTCAGTTCCTTCGTCAGCCGCGCGACCAGTTCGGCCTGTTTCGGATTGTCGCGGACATTGCGCTGGAGCAACGTCAGATATTGGAGCGCAAGGCCCCACTGCTGCTGATAGACGCGCCCGTCTTCCTTTTGCAGCCCCACCGCGAAGCGGCCGAGCGCCGCCTCGGCGCGGGCAAGCGCGGCGTCGAGACTGCGCGTCTGCGAGATGATTTCGAGGCTGTGCGCCTGCCAGCCCAGCGATCGGTCGTAATCGTCGTTGGCGCGTGACAACAGCAGCACGAGCGCGCCGACGATCGCGGTCAGGACCGCGCCCAGCCCGATCGTCAGCCAGAAGCGCAATCGCTCCCGCCGCCCCTCGCTCTCATTATCCAGATCCCGCTCGAACACGGCCTCTTTCTACCGGACAAGCGCCGTTCGGCAAAGCCGCGAAGGGCGCGCGCGCTCGTTGCCGCCTCGACTCGCCGTGAAAAGGAATCCGCTGGTCGGCGCGGGTGCCGCGCTCAATCGATGATCCCGGTGCGTTTGCCCGCGCGTTCGAAGCGGCCGAGAATCTCGCCGACCTGCTCGCTACTATGCTCGGCGCAGAGCGAGCAGCGCAGCAGCGTCATGCCCGCGGGGGTCGCCGGCGGCCGCGCGAGATTGACGTATAGACCTTCTTCGAGCAGCGCTTCCCACATCATCGCGCCGCGTTCGAGATCGGGCATGATGACCGCGATGATCGCCGATTGGGGTTCGTCGGTGCCGAGCGTGAAGCCCAGATCGCGCAGTCCCTTGTGCAGCGTCTTCGAATTTTCCCACAGATGCGCGCGCTTGTTCGACCCGTGCATCAGCTTGCGGATGCTTGTCGCTGCGGTCGCGACTACGCTCGGCGGCAGCGAGGCGGTGAAGACATAGGGACGGCAGACGAGCCGCATGATCTCGAACTTCGGGTGGTTCGACACGCAGAAGCCGCCGACGGTGCCGACGCTCTTGCTGAAGGTGCCGATGATGAAGTCGACGTCGTCGATGACGCCCTGCGCCTCGGCGACGCCGCGGCCATGCTCGCCGATAAAGCCCATCGAATGCGCCTCGTCGACGAGGACCATCGCACCATTTTCCTTGGCGATGCGGATCATCTCCTTCAGCGGCGCGACGTCGCCGAGCATCGAATAGACGCCCTCGAGCACCACCAGCTTGCCCGCTTCGGGGGCCAAGCGCTTGAGGCGCTTCTCCAGCGCTTCGATATCATTGTGGCGGAAAGCGACGATTTCGGCATCGCCCATCTTGCATCCGTCATAGATCGACGCGTGGCTGTCGATGTCGAGGATGATATAGTCGCCCTTGCCGGCGATCGTCGAAATGATGCCGAGGTTCGCCTGATATCCGGTCGAGAACACCATGGCATGATCCATGGCGTAAAATTCCTTGAGCGCGTCCTCGACCTCGCGGTGGCCTTGATAGGTGCCGTTGAGTACGCGGCTGCCGGTCGTTCCGCTGCCGAACTTGTCGAGCGCGTCCTTGCCCGCCGCGATGACGTCGTCGTCGAAGGTCATGCCCATATAATTATAGGTGCCGAGCAGGATCGTCTCGCGTCCGTTGCAGATCGCGACGGTCGGCGAGATCACCCTTTCCATCACCAGGCTGAACGGATCGGTGACGCCGGTCGCGAGCAACTCTTCGCGCTGCTTGATGAGCGGGTCGAATTTAGAGAAAAGATCGGTCATATCAAAACGTCCAAAATCCGTTCGCATCGAGCGAAGTCGAGAGGCCCCTCGACCTTGCGCGGTCCCGATGGGTGTCTCGTCGTCGCTCGACACGAACGGGGAAAAAGGGTCAGCCCTGCAGCTTCTCGACCGCGGCAACCAGCTGACCGACATTCTCGATTTCGGCCTGCTGGTTCATGCTGATGATGATGTCGAACGTATCTTCGACCTCGGCGACGAAGTCCATCACCGTCAGGCTGTCCCATTCGAGGTCGCCTGCGAACGTCGTCGCGTCGGTCAGGGCGACGCCCTTCTTGTTGAACGGTTCGATCAGGCCGAAAATCTGGTCGCGCAGGGCGGTGCTCATGTGGTGCGTCCCATCAGAATGAAGTTGCTTGCGGCATGCCGCCATGGGTTTCGCTTGGCAAGCGAATGCGGCGGGAATCGGGCAGCATCTTGCCCTATCTTGCCGTCGCGGGCGCATCATGTCATCCAGCCTGTGGACGCTGACAGGGGATGGGACTGTATGGACAGCGAAAAATCGGGTGTGGTGCCGGAACGGCCGGCAATTTCCTTTCCGCCGAACGCGGTACATCTCGTTCGCACCAACCAGCAGATCACGATGCAGCTGTCGCAGATGGCAGACCAAAAGGCCTCGATCCTGATGGGCGCGACCTTTGTCGTGTTCACGCTCGCGGTCGGTCAGGCGCGCGCCGGGGCAGGGGCGTTTGCGATGCCGCTAACCGTGCTCGCGACCTTTTCCTTCCTCTCGGCGCTGCTTGCGATCTCGGCGGTGCTGCCGCGCGTCGGCAAGGCGCCGCCGGCGGTTTACAGGGATGGCAAGGACCACAGCAATATCCTCTTCTTCGGCCGGTTCGAGCAGATGGACGAGAATGAGTTCATCGATGCGGTGAAGGCACGCCTCCGCACCGAGGAAGACCTCTACGAGACGATGCTGCGCGACACCTACCAGAACGGCGTCATCCTCGCGCGCCGCAAATATCGCTATCTTGCATATGCCTATCGGCTGTTCGTTGTCGGACTGACGCTGACGTTCCTCGCTTTCGTCTATGAAATGGCGCTGACGTGGGGCGGGTGAACTGATTACCCTCCCTGTCGCGTAACGATGGGGAGGGGGGCGCTCGCGAAGCGAGTGGTGGAGGGGTGGCGTTGTGGCCCCTCCGTCAGCGCGTCGCGCTGCCACCCCCCTGGCTTCGCCACAGGGAGGATCAAATCGGTCAAAGGCTGTTGCCTTTCTGCCACCCTCGCCGACAAACTTCGGCCGGTCGCTGCCGACGGGTTGAAGCGCGCCGTACCCCCGCCTATCCGGGCCGGCTATGCTTCAGCAGGCCACCCCTTTGACCGCGGATCGTCCGCAGTCCTTCGGCGCCGAGTTCCGCGCGACGCTGGCGCTCGCCGTGCCGTTGGCGGCGGCGAACCTGCTGCAGATGATGGTCCATGCGATCGACGTTATTTTCGTGGCCCGGCTCGGCGATACCGATCTCGCCGCTTCGTCGCTCGGCGTCTCGATCTTCGGGCTGCTGCTGTGGACCGGCACCGGCCTGGTCAGCGCCGCCGCCCCGTTGATCGCCGCCGAGCTCGGCCGCCGCAGGCACAGCGTGCGCGAGGTGCGCCGCACCGTGCGCATGGCCTTGTGGCTGAGCGCGCTCGTCTCGCTCGTTTTCATGGGCGTCTGCGCGGCCGGAGGCCCTATCATGCGCGCGACCGGCCAGCCCGAGGAGCTCGCGGCCCGCGCCGCAAGCTTCCTCCTCATCCTGATGCTCGGCATGTTCCCGATGATCGCCGCGGCGGTGCTGCGCATCTTCGTGTCGGCGCTCGGCCGCCCGACGATCGCAACGATGATCACCTTCGGCGCGCTGTTCGTCAACGCACTCGGCAACTGGGCGCTGGTCTTCGGCCACCTCGGCATGCCCGCGCTCGGCCTGCACGGATCGGCGCTGTCGAGTATCATCACAAGCACGCTCATCCTGCTCGCCTATATCGTTGTGATCCAGAGCGACCGGCGCCTCCGCCGTTATCGCCTGTTCGGAAACTGGTGGCGCAGCGAATGGAGCCGCTTCTGCGAAATGCTGCGCATCGGCACACCGATCAGCCTGACCATCCTCGCCGAGGCCGGGCTGTTCACCGGCGCCGCCTTCCTGATGGGGCGGATCGGCGAGGCGCAACTCGCGGGCCACACGATTGCGCTCCAGGTCGCGGCGCTCGCTTTCCAGATTCCGTTCGGGGTTGCGCAGGCGGCGACGATCCGCGTCGGGCTCGCCTATGGCGCCAAGGATCATCGCGGCATCGGGCTCGCAGGCCGGGCTTCGCTCATCCTCGGCATCGGCTTCATGGCTTTCACCGCGATGCTGATGTGGCTGTTCCCGTCGCTCGTCCTGTCGATCTATGTCGACGTCGATGCGGCGCGCAACGCCGCGCTTGTCGGTTTCGCGATGCAGTTTCTCGTCGTCGCCGCCGCCTTCCAGCTCTTCGACGGCGCGCAGGCGGTGGCGGCGGGGGTGCTGCGCGGGGTGCAGGACACGCGCGTCCCGATGATCATCGCCGTCTGCGGCTACTGGATCGCAGGCTATGGCACCGCGATCTACCTCGGCTTCTGGACTCCGCTCGCGGGGGTCGGCGTGTGGATCGGGCTGGCGGTCGGTCTTATTGTG
>JAEWIL010000019.1 GCA_023387085.1 Pseudomonadota bacterium
AGCCCGGGGTGACGGATAAGGGAACGTCCGCTTCCCACCCCAAAGCCGCCCGAAACCGGATCAGTCCGCCGCTATCCGCCGCGCGGTATCCTGCACGAGCGCAATCATGTTGGGGACGCCCTGCGTACGATTCGAGGAAAGCTGGCGCGTCAGATCGAAGGGCGCGAGCTCCGCGGCGATGTCCATGCCCGCCACATCCGCAGCCGGTCGATCCTGCACTGCAGCCAGAACGAGCGCAACGATGCCCTTGGTGATCGCGGCGTTGCTGTCGGCGAGGAAATGGAGCCGGCCGTCGCCTTGGGGCACCGGATAGACCCAGACGCTGGCGCTGCACCCGCGCACGAGGGTCGCGTCGGTCTTGAGCGCATCGGGCATCGGCTCGAGCGTGCGACCGAGTTCGATCAGCAGGCGATAGCGATCGTCGCCGTCGAGAAAATCATATTCTTCGAAAATATCGTCGAGACTGCGCATGGCCGCGCCCCTCGCATGTTTGGCCGCAAGTTGGAAGGCCCCGATGCGGACCGGAGTCCGGGACAAAGATTACGGCATTGTCACCGCGCGGCCACGCCTCGGGCGTGTGGCGGAGCGTAAACGGAGGCGGTTCGCGGCGAAAGGGTTCCCCGGTCTTGCCAAGAACTTCGGTAGTTTTCCCGACTTCGGACTTTTGGAGTGAAGAATATGGCTCGCTTTCCCGCCATCGTCGGCCTTGGCCTTGCATCGGCGATGATGATCGGCACCCCGGCGTTCGCATCGACGCCGGCGGCTTCGACAACCGCCACCAAAACCTCGACAAAACCGGCGACCAAGCTCGCGGCGAAGCCAGCGACCCGGCTCGCAGCGGCCAAGGCGCGCGCCACCCCCGCCCGATCGGGCGGCCGGATGGTCAAGGCCCGGCTCGCCAATGGCAAGACGGTGACCTATGATTGCTCGCTGGCGGGCAACAAGACCAAGCAGGCCTGCAAGGGCTGACCTAAACCGTCCGGGCTTCCCCGCCCCTGCCGCTGGGAGCCCGGCGACCCTTCGGGATCGCGCCTATACGATCGGCGCGATTCCGTCGTGCTTCTCGATCAGAGGTCGACTCCGGCCGCGATCGCTTCGAGCTTGCGGAGGCGTTCCTTGAGATCGGCGATCTCGATCCGCGATCCGGCATGCGGCACCGCGGGATCCTGTATGTCGGGCAGATGTCCCGCGGCGAGTTCCTCGCGCTTTAACTGGATCCAGTCGCGCCAGCCGCGCAGCGCGACGAGGCTGACGATGGTCAGCGCGCTCAGCGCGATCGTCGCGGTGATCAGGTTCGTTGCAAGGTCGGAAGTGATGGTGCCCATGGGTGGCTCCTTCTTCGTCAGTGGCTCAGGGGAGCGACCGGTCGCGCAGCCGTTCGATTTCCTCGTCGAGGCTCGCGGCGCGGTTGCCGTCGGTGGCGATGCGTTCGAGCACCTGGATGCGGTCCTTGAGCGCGCGGATTTCGGCCTGCAGCGCCTTGGTCTCGGCCTCGTTTCCGGGATTTTCAACAAAATACTCGTTGCCGCGGCGGTCGCGGCGAATGCCGTGCTTGGCGCGAATGATGCTGCCGATCGTCACGATCAAGACGATACCGATGACCATTTCAAACGGGTTCATGGGGGGCTCCTATCCAGTCTTTTCTTTGTCGTTGTCAGTTGAGCGGCGCGTCGCGGAGCTTTTCGATCTCTTCGGCGACATCGACGCCGCGGTCGGTGGCGATGCGTTCGAGGACACGGACGCGCGCCTCCAACCGTTCGGTCTGCGCCGCATATTGCGCCGCCTTTTCGGCCGTCTCGTTGGTGATCGCCGTGAGTTGCCGCTCCTTGAATTTCAGGTGGCGTTCGAAAGCAGCATAACCAATCCCAAGGATGACGGGCAGCCCGACGACGATGAAGAAGAAGAGCAGGATGAAATAGGGTTTGTCCATGTCCGCCTCCTCAGTTCGACGGGCGCCGCAGCGCCTCGATCTCGTGGCTCAGCCGGTGGCCTTCGTCGGTGACGATGCGTTCGACCACCGCGAGGCGATCCTTCACCGATCCGAGTTCGGCGCGCAGCTGGGCATTTTCCTGGCTGATCAGCTTGACGCGCTCCATCGCCTCGTCGCTGGTCTTGGGATAGATCGCCTTGCCCCAGCTGTTTTCGAGCGGGTAGCCGTTCTTGATCCGCAGCCAGGTGGTGAAGACCCAGCCGGCGCCCCCGGCGAGACCGAGAATGGCGGCGGCTGGCGCTACAATGTTCAGAATGTCGAGATTCATCGTCTTGTTCCTTATCAGCGCAGACGGTCGATCTGGTCGGCGAGCTGCGCGGACTGGCCATGTGTTTCGGTCGCGATGCGTTCGAGCACCGAAATGCGTTCCTCGAGCCGGCCGATCTGACCGACGAGCTTGGCATTCTCGTCCGATAGCAAGGCGATTTTTCGATCAGCGTCGACGTCGGTTCGATGAACCGTGCCGCCCCATTCATTTTCGACCGGATAGCCGTGCTTGGCGCGGATCCAGGTGGTGAACATCCAGCCGCCGATCGACAGGGCGATGATGGCGAGGACAAAGACAGGTCCACCGAAATTCATGTTCATTCTCCCTGTTGCTTCCGGTCGGCCCGATTACCGGAGAGCGTCGATCTCGTCGGCGAGCCGGCGGTTGTGGCTGGTGTAATATTGCTCGATGTCGGCAAGCCGGCGGTCGATGTCGCGGAAGCGCGACTTGATATCGCGGGTCGAAGCGGTCGGGTTGCTGCGCACGCCCTGCCAGAACTTCGCTTCCTCGTTCGAGCCATAGAGCGCGAACGGCTTCGGCGTACCCATCCACGCCACCATCCAATAGGCGATCAGCGTCCAGGGAAAGCCGCCCATCAGGGTCAGCAGGACGGCGCCGACGCGCACCCAGAGAACGTCGATACCGCTATAGTCCGCGATCCCCGAACAAACGCCGCTCCATTTGGCGTTCTGCTTGTCGAGATAGAATTTCGTGCGGCTGGCAGACATCTCAGTTCCTCCGGCTATTGTTTTCGAGTTGCGCCAGGTCTTCATCGCTCCGTACCGCAGGGCGGAAGTCGGGATGGTCGGCGCTGATGATGCGTTCGACGGTATGCAGGCGGCTCTCGAGCCGACGTGCGGTGTCGTACAGTTCGTCAAGCAGCTGCTCGTCTTCTCCGGTCAGCGTCTTGGCCTGCTTCCACTTCGTTATGTAGTGGAGGATCAGCCAGGGCAGACCGAGGAAGAGGGTTCCGATGACGATCGGGACAATGATGATCTCTTCCATCGGGCCGGCTCCTTATTTCTTGCCCTGCGCGGCCTTCAGCGCGGCCAGCTCGTCGGCGACCTTGTCGGCGGCCTGCAGCTCGGCGATTTCCTCGTCGAGCGACTTCTTGTAGCCGAGGCCCAGCGCATCGGCCCGGCCCTCTGCCTCGTCGACGCGGCGTTCGAGGATTTCGAAGCGCGAGAAGGCGTCTTCGACCCGGTCGCCATTGGTCATCTCGCGCAGCTTGTAGCGGTTCTCGGCGCTCTCGAGGCGATTGACGACGCTCGACTGGCGCGCACGCGCTTCGCTCAGCTTCTTCTGCAGCTTGGCGATGTCGTTCTCATAGCCCTTGAGCGCATCGTCGAGGACGGCGATCTCGGCCTTGAGCTTGTCTGCCATGTCGCCGGCCTTCTGCTTTTCGACGAGCGCCGCGGTCGCGAGGTCTTCGCGGTCCTTCGACAGCGCGAGTTCGGCTTTTTCCTTCCAGCTGTCCTGCAGGCTTTCGAGCTTGGCGATATGGCGGCGCATTTCTTTCTGGTCCGCGATCGTGCGGGCAGCCGAAGCACGCACCTCGACGAGCGTCTCGTTCATCTCGAAGATGATCTGGCGGATCATCTTTTCCGGATCCTCCGCGCGATCGAGCAGGTCGGTAACGTTGGCGGCGATGATGTCGCGGGTCCGTGAAAAAATACCCATTTCAAAACTCCTGTCGAAATTCGGTCCTGTGAAATGCTGGTGCCGGGGCGGGGCAAGGCGTAGAGTGCCCCGGCACCAGTGTGCCGGTCAGACCAAATGGCTGACCGCCGGGGTGGCTGCAGCGGCGTCATAAACGAGCTTGGGCTGGTCGATCGTGCCGACGAAGATGACCAGCGCTCCGGCCGCGCTGAGCGCGAAGGTGGCGGCTTGGGCAAATATCGTCTTCATGGATCAACCTTCCTGTTTTTCGCTGCACCGATGCATTTTACGCCGGTTCGTCCGATACTTTGCAGGAGGTGTGCCAATTTGCGCGAGCGACGGAAAATCGCCGAACTTCACCCGCGGCCCCGCGCGCTTTCTTATTTAACTTGCCAATCAGCGGGAAATATTGCCAATGATTGGGAATGGAGCGCGAAACGCAATTTATCGGCCAGTCGGCGGCCTTCCAGGATGCGGTCGAACGCGCGAGCCAGGCGGCAACGCTCGACCGCCCCGTGCTGGTGATCGGCGAGCGCGGTACGGGCAAGGAATTGATCGCCGAGCGCCTGCACCGCCTGTCGGCGCGTTGGGACAAGCCCTATGTCATCTTGAACTGCGCCGCGATACCGGAGACGCTGATCGAGGCCGAACTGTTCGGGCACGAGGCGGGCGCCTTCACCGGCGCGACCAGTAGTCGCGCCGGGCGCTTCGAGGAAGCCGCCGGCGGCACATTGTTCCTCGACGAACTCGCGACGATGTCGAGCGGCGCGCAGGAGCGCCTTCTGCGCGCGGTCGAATATGGCGAGATCACCCGTGTCGGCGCGTCGCGTCCGACGCGCGTGGACGTCCGCATCGTCGCCGCGACCAACGAACATCTGCCCGCGCTGGTCGAGGCGAACAAGTTTCGCGCCGACCTCCTCGACCGGCTGTCGTTCGAAGTCATCACCCTGCCCCCCTTGCGCGCGCGTGAAGGCGACATCGAAGTGCTCGCCACCTATTTCGGCCAGCGCATGGCCGCGGTGCTCGGCTGGGACGAATGGCCGGGATTCGGCCCACGCGCGCTCGCCGCGATGGAGGGCCACGACTGGCCGGGCAATGTCCGCGAACTCAGGAACGTCATCGAACGCGCCATCTATCGCTGGGCCGATCCGGGGCGGCCGGTAGACGCACTGACCTTCGATCCGTTCGCCAGCCCGTGGCAGCCGGTCGTGAAAACAAGCGCCGCGCAGCCCGCCTCGACGGCGCCCGCACCGGCGAATGAATCCGCACCGATCGCCCATCCATCGGGCCCGGTCAGCGACCTGCGCGCCGCGGTCGACGGATATGAAAAGCAGATCCTCGCCGACACGATGGCGCGTTGCCGTTACAATCAGAAGGTCGCAGCCGAGGCGCTGGGGCTGAGCTATGACCAGATCCGCCACGCGCTGAAAAAGCATGGGCTCAATCAGTAGCGCAGGATCTATTCCCCCGGGAGTTGCCGACTGAGCGCTTCCACCACCGCGTCCTGTGCCGAGGCCGTGTCGGCAAGCTGGTCGCGCAAGGCATATATATCGGGAAGCCCGTCGACGTCCTCGCCGATGCTGCGGTCGAGATAGAGGCGGTCGATATCGGCGAGCGCTCCTGTCAGCGGCGCGCGCGCGGCAATGAGGCGCGAGATCGCCTGCTGCGCGACCACCCAGCGCTCGCTCGCCACCGGCGCGCCGGCGGCGGCGGCCACGAG
>JAEWIL010000078.1 GCA_023387085.1 Pseudomonadota bacterium
ATCGATCATGGCGGCGGCTGGACATCGCTGGTCACCGGGATGATCGCGCTGTCCGCCGGAGTCGGCGATACGCTGGGTGCCGGTACGCCGATCGGCCGCGCCGGATCGGGCGACAGCCGCATCACGATCGAGCTGCGCCGCGCCGGGCGACCGGTCGATATCGCCCAGATGCTGGGTTGACCCGCCGTTTCGCAGATCGGCGAGACCGCTTGACGCCCCCATAATTCCGTAGGACGATGCGGCGACGGGGATTATAAGGCGAGGATTGCTCTCGCCCGATGAAAGACGCAGATGACCGATTCGACCACCACCGCCTCTCCCAAGCGCCGCTTCGCGCTGTGGCAGGGCGCCGCCGCGCTCTCGACGCTGGCGCTTGTTCCGCTTGCCACCGGCGCGATGGCGACCGTCGATGCATCGACGCAGCAAGAAATTTCGCGCTTCATGGACGTCTTCCTCGAGGTCAAATCCAACTATGTCGAACCGGTCAGCGACGACAAGCTGATCGAGGGCGCGATCAACGGCATGCTCGCCAGTCTCGACCCGCATTCGGGCTATCTCGACGCGCGCGACTATTCGAACCTTCGCACCCAGACCGACGGTGAATATGGCGGGCTCGGCCTGTCGGTGACGATGGAGGACGGCGTCGTGAAAGTAATCGCGCCGACCGCCGACACTCCCGCCGACCGCGCGGGGGTCAAGGCGGGCGACTATATCACCCACATCAACAAGGCGCTGATCTTTGGCATGACGCTCGACGAGGCAGTCGAGCAGATGCGCGGTCGTCCGGGCACGCAGGTCGAGATCACCGTTGTGCGCGAGGGCCAGGACAAGCCGATCGAGATGACGCTGACCCGCGAGATCATCGACGTGAAGCCGGTCAAATGGGAGGTCAAGGACGATGTCGGCGTGCTGACGATCGCCAGCTTCTCCGCCGACGCGACGCGCGACCTCAAGGCCGCGATGATCTCGGTCGAAAAATCGCTCGGCCACAAGCCGCGCGGCTGGGTGCTCGATCTCCGCTCGAACCCGGGCGGCCTGCTCGACGAAGCGGTCGGCGTCAGCGACATCTTCCTCGACCGCGGCGAGATCGTGTCGCAGCGCGGACGCAAGAAGGGTGATATCGAACGCTATTTCGCCGAGCCCGGCGACCTTGCCGGCGGCGCGCCGATGATCGTCCTCATCGACGCCGGATCGGCTTCGGCTTCCGAAATCGTCGCGGGCGCACTGCAGGACCAGCACCGCGCCGTGATCATGGGCGAGCGCAGCTTCGGCAAGGGATCGGTGCAGACGGTGTTGCCGCTGACCGACACCACCGCGCTCCGCCTGACCACCGCGCGCTATTACACGCCGTCGGGCCGCAGCGTGCAGGAAGGCGGGATCGAGCCCGACATCCGCGTGCCGCAACTGTCCGATCCCGATTACAAGGATCGTCCGCGCTTCCGCGAAAGCGACCTGCGCCGGCACCTGATCAACGAGAAGAAGGTCGACAACAGCCTGCTCGAAAAGGACGAGAAGGACGATCCGCGCTTCACCGCCACCGCCGCGGACCTGAAGGCGAAGGGCATCGACGACTATCAGCTCTATTATGCGCTGCAGACGATCGGGCGGATCCATCCGTCCACGCAGCGGATGGCGGAGGGTGTCAAGCCGCCCGCGAAGCCGGCCGCCAAGCCGACCGCGCGCAACTGATCATCGAGGGTCCGATGCTGAAATCGCGTCTCGCCGCGCCGCTGGTTGCTCTCGCCGCGCCGTTGCTCCTCTATGGCGGTGCACTCGTGTCGCAGTTCGGCTTCGGTCTCCACCCGTGCGAGATGTGCTATTGGCAGCGCTGGCCGCATCAGGTGGCGATCATGCTGGCGTTGCTCGCGCTGCTGCTCAACCGTAACGACAAGGCGATGCGCGCACAGACCTTTCTCGCCGCGATCGCCATCGCGATCAGCGGCCTGATCGGCATCTTCCACGCCGGGGTCGAATATGGCCTGTGGGAAGGCCTCACGACATGCAGCACGACGCATAGCGGCCCGATTTCGCTGAGCGACATCATGGCGGCGCCGATCATTCGCTGCGACGTCGCGCAATGGCGACTGTTCGGCATCTCGCTGGCGGGGTTCAACGCGATTTTCTCATTGGCCTCGGCCGTGCTCGTCTTGACCTTGCTGCGCCGCCGGACCACATCGGCGACATGAGCAAGGACGGCCACGCATCGATGATCCGCGTCGACCAGGCGGGCGAATATGGTGCGACGCGCATCTATGCCGGCCAGCTCGCGGTGATGGGCGACCGGCACCCGATGGCGCGGGAGATCGCGCATATGGCCGAGCAGGAAGAGCGCCACCGGAAGTTCTTCGACGCGATGGTCGCACGGCGCGGCGTCCGCCCCACGGCGCTCCAGCCCGTGTGGAACGTCGCGGGTTTCGCCCTCGGCGCGGTGACCGCGGCGATTGGGCCGCGCGCCGCAATGGCGTGCACCGCAGCGGTCGAGACCGAGATCGACCGGCATTACCGCCACCAGATCGAGGAACTCGGCGACAGCGATCCCGAACTGAGCGCCGCTGTGGAGGATTTCCGCGCCGAAGAACTCGAGCACAAGGAAGCGGCTCTTGCGGCGGGTGCCGAAAGCGCGCCCGGTTATCCGCTGCTCAGCTTCGCGATCCGCGCCGGGTGCCGCGCAGCCATCGCGCTTTCCAAACGTATCTGATACTATTCACCCCAATTCCTGCCCGTTCAGCACGGATGCAGGCTTTCGGTGCCAAGCCGCGTTCAAACAGGATGAAGGAAAAGACGATGACCCGCCTGCCGCTGACGATGCTCCTGCTCGCCGGAGCCGCGATCGCCCAGCCTGCCGCCGCGCAGGATGCCAACACGGCGAATGCGGACAAGATCAATCAGGTGATCGTCTATGGCGACGACAAGTGCGAGCAATCGAGCCCCGACGAGATCGTCGTGTGTAACCGCCTGCCCGAAAATGACCGCTATCGCGTCCCGCAGATTTTCCGTGGCGGCGATCCGCTCGATCCGCGCAATCAGGCCTGGCTGAACCGAGTCACCTCTATGGAGCGCGTCGGCCGCTTCGGTACCGACAGCTGTTCGCCGGTCGGGCTCGGCGGGTTCACGGGCTGCACCCAGCAGCTGGTCGCGGGCGCGAAGGCCGAACGGCAAGCAGCCGACAAGACCGACTGGCAGGCGATGATCGCCGACGAGCGGGCAAAACGCCTCGCCGGCATCGACGCGGCGTCCGACGAGGTCGAGGCCGCGGTCGTCGCCGAGGAAAAGGCGCTCGCCGAGCGGCAAAAGGCGGCCGAGGAACTGGAACGTCAGGCGAGCGGTCAGGCCCCTGCCCCGGCGACCCCCGACGCCGAAGCGGGCGAACTGCCGGTTCCGCCGAAGAACTGAGCCGCGCTCTCCCTTATCGCGTATAGCGCGAAGGCGGGATGCATCGGTGCCGCTTCGATCCGGCCGCCCGACGATGGGCGGCAGGGGTATTGACCGGACTCTTGGCTATCGCCCTCAGTTGAGCAGATATTGTTTCCAGAAGAGCAGCGACGTCCAGAACTGGTAATCCGCATTTTCTTTCTTCGCGAAGCCATGGCCTTCGTTCGTTCCGACGAGGTGCCACGCGGTGCCGCCATTCTTCCGCACCGCGGCGACGATCTGGTCCGCTTCGGACGCCGGCACCCGCGGGTCGTTCGCGCCGGTGACGACGAACAGCGGCTTGCGGATGTCGGCGACGCGCGTGAGCGGTGAAATCTCCAGCAGTTTCTTGCGCTCGGCCGCGACGCGTTCGTCGCCATATTCGACGCGGCGGAGGTCGCGGCGATATTCCTGGGTATTTTCGAGGAAGGTGACGAAGTTCGAGATTGCGACGATGCACAGGTTCGCGCGCAGCTTGTCGGCATAGTGCGTCGCAGCGGCGTAGCACATATAGCCGCCATAGCTGCCACCGGTGAGGCCGAACCGCGACGCGTCGAGCCCTTTGTCCTTCGCGAGAAGATCGAGGAAGGCGCCCATATCCTTGACGCTGTCCTCGCGCTTGAACGGCCCGTTGTCGAGGCTGACGAACCGCTTGCCATAGCCGGTCGAACCGCGGACGTTCGGATAGAAGATCGCGATTCCCATTTCATTGAGCAGATAATTGTTTCGTCCCATGAAACCCGGGCGCGACTGGCTTTCGGGGCCGCCGTGGACGCTCATGATCAACGGCCGCTTGCCGGGAAATCTGGCAGGGTCGGGGCGATAGAGGAAGCCCGAGACCTCGAGGCCGTCGAAGCTCTTCACCTTGACGAGTTCGGGCTCGACATTCCGGGCCACGTCGAGCCCGCCGGTTTCGCTCTGCGTCCAGCGCGTCACCGCCAGCGTCTCCGGATCGACGCTATAGGCATCGGTCGGGCTGCGCGCCGAGGTGAAGCTGAAGCCCACTTCGCCCCAGGGCGCGATGCTGACGCCGCCGATCACGCCCGCAGGCAGGTCGACGGTACGGACGGCGCCGCTCTTCGGGTCGAAGAGCCGGAGCTTGCTCATCCCCGCCTCGTTGACCGCATAGGTGATGAAGCTGCCATCGTCGGCGATATCGAAGGTCGAGACGTCCCATTTTTCGGGCGGCCCCTTTGGTGTGAACTTGCCCGTCGCGGGATCGAGGGTTCCCAGCCGTTCGAAGTCCGAACCTTCGTCGCTGGTGATCCAGATCGTCCCGTCGGGCGCGATTTCGACGCCGCTTTGCGATATCTTCTTGCTGTGATCGCCGATCGGGGTCAGCGCGCCGGTTGTCATGTCGAGCCGGAACAGGTCGGACTTTTCGACCGAGACATATTGCGAGACGATCGCCCAGCTCTTGTCGGGCGCAAAGGCGTTCACCGCCCAGCCGCCGCCCTCTACCTGCGACACCAGGCGGTCCGAAGCGGGGTCGCGCGGATCGACGACATAGATGTCGCTGTCGCGCCCGTTGCGCCGCGTCGAAGTATAGGCGAGCCATTGGCCGTCCTTGCTCCACGCGTTGAACCCGTTGCGGCTCTTGCCGTCGGTGAGCATTTCGAGCCGGCCGTTCTTCATCGCGTAAAGCTGATAGAATTCATTGCCGCCAATGTCCTTCTGGACGACCATGACGTCCGCGCGCGCCGGCGACCAGGCAGCGTTCGTCACCGGCTCGGCCTCGAACGTCAATTGCTGACGCGCGCCCATCGGCTTCGCGACGCGGTGGATCTGGGCGGTATTCCCGAAACGCGTCGCGATCAGCATCGATTTGTCGGCGTCGTTCCAGCCGACGAAGCCTGCGCTGCGATTTTCCATATAGGGGCGCGTCCCGGCGGCCAGCTCCGCCGGAACTTCCGGCACGCCGTCGGCGACCAGCGCCGCCGGTTTCGGCACGACGGGCGATTTGTCCTCTTCGGCGGCGAAGGCGGTCGCGAACGGAAGGGTCAGGGCGGCGAGCGCGGCCAGATAACGCATGATGGTGTCCCCCATTGCTGACGGGCGGCTTGCCCGAGCGTGCATGATGCCGACTAGACGCCGCGACGGCGCAATCCGGATGCAGGTTTCGACGGAAGCCGCTTGGTCCTCGACCAGTCGCAATTCGCCGCCAAATGGTAACAAAATCCGGCCAATCGAGCCGATATGGCCGCGATTTCGGCGCCTCAACGCAGATTCGTTGTGAATCCGCGATGAAATGAATGCAAAAATTAACGAATCGCTGGCAGGGTGTCTTGACTTGGGATTTTTTGGGGCAAAACGTGGCGTTTCTGGGAATCGCCGGCCGGAGGGGCTGAAAACATGGCATCGACATTCGGACCGCGCCTGTGGCGCCGATCGACTGCAAGCGTTCCACCGGCGCGTAGCCTGGGGCGCCGGATGACCCTCCATGCCGCCGCAGCCCTGATCGCCTTTGCCGCCCTCCAGATCTGGCTCGTGACGAGCGCGGTCGCGGCCGGGGCGCCATCGATCTTCATCGTCGTGGCGCTGGTGATGCTGCTTGCTCTTGCGGTTCCGATCGCGCGCATGACCGAGCGTCGCTGGTATCATCTGAGCCGTCAGGCGCTCGCAAGCTGGGGCCTGCACGCCCGCTTCCGCCGCGACGTCCGCCGCCTGTGGATCGCGGCGCTGACGCTGCCCTTTCTGTGGGTCAGCGGCGCGATGGCGGCCACCGACGCGATCGCCGCGATCGCGCGCTAATCCCCCGACTTTAGATTTTGACGCTGGCCCGCGCGCCGTATAGGGCGCGGAGATGCTGACCGTTTCCGAAGCCCTCGACCGCGCGCAGATGCTCTGCGACGCCGCGACCAAGGCCGGCGCCGACGCCGCCGACGCGCTCTATTACTGCAATGCCGCGACCTCGGTCTCGATGCGCCTCGGCGCGCTGGAAGACGTCGAACGGTCCGAAGGCCAGGACATTTCGCTCCGCGCCTTCGTCGGTCAGCGCAGCGCAAGCGTGTCGACCGCCGACATGGATCCCGGCGAGCTTGCGAAGCTGGTCGAACGCTGCGTCGCGATGGCGCGCGAGGCGCCCGAAGATCCCTATGCCGGACTCGCGCCCGAAGACCGGCTCTTCAGGGGGACCGCGCCCGACTTCGATCTCGACGACGGCAGCGAGGCCGATCCGCAGGCGCTGCGCGAAGCGGCGCTGGCGGTCGAGGAGGCCGCACGCGCGGTTGCCGGCGTCACCAACAGCGAAGGCGGCAGCGCGAGCCACAGCCGCACCCGCTTCGCCCTTGCGACCAGCCACGGCTTCGCGGGCGGCTATGGGTCGAGCGGCCACAGCCTGTCGGCAAGCGTGATCGCGGGCGAAGGCGCAGGCATGCAGCGCGACTATGGCTGGCACAGCACCCACCATCTTGCCGACCTGGAAAGCGCCGAAGAAATCGGCACCCGCGCCGGCACCCGCGCCGTCGCGCGGCTGAACCCCGGCAAGGCGCCCGTCGGCAAGATACCGGTGCTGCTCGATCCGCGCGTCAGCAGCGGGATCGTGGGGCATCTGCTGAGTGCGATCGCCGGCCCCGCCATCGCGCGCGGCACCAGCTTCCTGCTCGGCAAGGAAGAACAGCAGCTTTTCGACAGCAGCATCGTGATCCATGACGACCCGCATCGCCCGCGCGGCCTGCGCAGCCGCGCCTTCGACGGCGAAGGGCTGCCGACCGCGCCGCGCGACATCGTGACGGGCGGCAAGATCACCGGGTGGCTGCTCGATACCGCGTCGGCCAAGCAACTGGGCCTTGCGCCGACGGGCCACGCGAGCCGCGGCGGTGGCGCGGCCGGCGTGACCGCGAGCAACCTCCATCTCGCCGCGGGCGCACTGACGCCCGAGGCGCTGATGGCCGACATCAAGGAGGGCGTCTATCTGACCGAGTTGATCGGTCAGGGTGTCAACCCGGTCACCGGCGACTATAGCCGCGGGGCATCGGGGTTCGTGATCCGCGATGGCCGGATCGCGGGACCGATCGCCGAGTTCACCGTTGCGGGCAATCTGGTCGACATGTTCGCGGCGCTGGTCCCGGCGAACGACCTCGAGTTCCGCCACGCGGTCAACGCGCCGACGCTCCGCATCGACGGCATGACCGTCGCGAGCGCCTAGGGCACCCGCCGTGCCGGGCCGCAACCTCGAAGCGGTGATCGCCGCGACCCGCGAGGTCGGCGACATGGCGATGGCGCGGTGGCGCGGCGAGGGCAAGGCGGTCAACGTCTGGAACAAGTCGCACGACAATCCGGTCAGCGACGTCGATCTCGCGGTCGATGCGCGGCTGAAGGCGGTGCTGGGCGCGATGGTACCCGAAGCCGGATGGCTGTCCGAGGAGACCGCCGACAATGCCGACCGGCTGTCGTGCCGCGCGATGTGGTGCGTCGATCCGATCGACGGCACGCGCGATTTCATCCGCGGTCGTCCGGGCTGGTGCGTGTCGGTCGCGCTTGTCGTCGACGGGCAAGCCGAACTCGGCGTTCTCTATGCGCCCGCGCTCGACGAGCTGTGGGTCGCGCGCAAGGGGCAAGGTGCGACGCTGAATGGCGAGACGCTGCGCGCGAGCCGTCGGATGATCTTCGATGGATCGCGTGTCCCCGCCGACAGCCTGCCCAAGATCGACCGCGACCTGATCATGGTGACCAAGCCGAACAGCATCGCGCTGCGCATGGCGCTCGTCGCCGACGATCGCGCCGATCTGGTCGCGACCCTGCGCTGGGGGTTCGAGTGGGATGTTGCGGCCGCAGCGCTCATCGCCACCGAAGCCGGGGCGGTCGTCACCGACGCGTTCGGCGACCCGCTGGTCTTCAACACCCCCCGCGCGCAAGCCTTTGGCGTGATCGCCTGCGCCCCGGGAATCCACCGGGCCGTCGTCGGCCGCTTGCGCGATCGCGCGGTTGCGTTGACGTCAGCCAGTTGACCGGCATCAGCCATTTCCGCATCGCGGAAACAGACGCCAGACCCGCGCAACCGTCGCAGTCGGCTTGACTTTCAGGCCGACTCACCTTACTTGCGCCTTCCATTCCGACAGCCTGACCGGACGGCGAAGCGCGGCAGCGTGTTCGTGGTCCGTTTTTTGCGTTGGAAATCAGACGCTTTGAGATGGGGTCGTTGCCAGCGGCCCTGTGGAGCAGGAGAAAGAATAAATGGCACGTATTGCGGGCGTCAACCTGCCCACCAACAAGCGCGTGATCATCGCGCTCACCTATATCCACGGCATCGGTCGCAAGACCGCCGTCGACATCGCCGACAAGCTGGGCATCGACCACAGCCGCCGCGTTCAGGACCTCAGCGACGCCGAGATCCTCCAGATCCGCGAAACGCTCGACGCCGACCACACGGTCGAGGGTGATCTTCGCCGCAACACGGCGATGAACATCAAGCGTCTGATGGACCTCGCCTGCTATCGCGGCCTGCGTCATCGCAAGGGCCTTCCCGTCCGCGGCCAGCGCACGCACACCAATGCGCGCACCCGCAAGGGCAAGGCGAAGCCGATCGCTGGCAAGAAGAAGTAAGCCGGTTTTTCCGCGCCGGTGGCTGCGCGCAAGCGGCTGCGCCCCGGCTCGCTTTACGGATTAGGTTAGGATTTCATCATGGCTCGTGAACCGCAGCGTCTTCGTCGGCGCGAACGCAAGAATATCTCGTCGGGCGTCGCCCACGTCAACGCAACCTTCAACAACACGATGATCACCATCACCGACGCGCAGGGCAATGCCATTGCCTGGTCGAGCGCCGGCATGATGGGCTTCAAGGGCAGCCGCAAGTCGACCCCGTACGCCGCGCAGGTCTGCGCCGAGGACGCGGGCAAGAAGGCCGCCGAACATGGCGTTCGCACGCTCGAGGTCGAGGTCAAGGGCCCCGGCGCGGGTCGTGAATCGGCGCTGCGTGCCCTGCAGGCCGTCGGGTTCCACATCACGTCGATCCGCGACGTGACGCCGATCCCGCACAATGGCGTCCGCCCGGCCAAGCGCCGCCGCGTCTGACGCTTCCGGACGGCCGCCTTCGGGCGGCCGCGCCGTCACAATACCTACCGCTGGACCGGCCCACCGACCCCGCAAGCCGTCCCGCCTCTAGCAAAGGGAAGTCCATGACTGTCAATATCCGGAACTGGCAGGAATTGAAGAAGCCCAGCAACCTGGAAATCAAGGCCGGCGGCGACGGCAAGCGCAAGGCGACCTTCGTCGCCGAGCCGCTTGAGCGCGGTTTCGGCCTGACGCTCGGCAACGCGCTGCGCCGCGTTCTGCTCTCGTCGCTCCAGGGTGCTGCGATCACGTCGATCAAGATCGAGAACGTGCTGCACGAATTCTCGAGCCTTGCGGGCGTGCGCGAGGATGTCACCGACATCGTCCTCAACGTCAAGCAGATCGCCCTCAAGATGGAAGGCGAAGGCCCCAAGCGGCTGCAGCTTTCGGCCACCGGTCCCGCGACCGTCAAGGCCGGCGACATCATGGTGTCGGGCGACATCAAGGTAATGAACCCGAACCACGTCATCTGCCACCTCGACGAAGGCGCGACGCTGAACATGGAACTCGTTGCCGACACCGGCAAGGGTTACGTCCCAGCGACTGCCAACCGTCCGGTCGACGCGCCGATCGGCCTGATCCCGGTCGACTCGCTCTACTCGCCTGTGCGCCAGGTCGCCTACAAGGTCGACAATGCCCGTATCGGTCAGGAACTTGACTTCGACAAGCTGAGCCTCACCGTCGAAACCGACGGCACGGTGACCCCGGAAGACGCCGTCGCCTATGCCGCGCGCATCCTTCAGGACCAGCTGCAGGTCTTCGTCCACTTCGAAGAGGCGATGAACGACAGCGGCCTGATCGGTGTCGCGGCTCCGTCGACCACCGCCGACGAATCGGACGTCAACCAGCTCAACCGCTTCCTTCTCAAGAAGGTCGACGAGCTGGAACTGTCGGTGCGGAGCGCGAACTGCCTCAAGAACGACAATATCATCTACATCGGCGATCTGGTCCAGAAAACCGAAGCCGAAATGCTCCGTACGCCGAACTTCGGCCGCAAGTCCTTGAACGAAATCAAGGAAGTGCTGTCGTCGATGGGCCTGCGTCTGGGCATGGATATCCCCGGCTGGCCGCCGGAAAATATCGAGGAAATGGCGAAGAAGCTCGAACAGGAACTTCTCGGCTGATCTCAAGCCTGTCCCCCGGCGGAAGCCGGGGTGCAGTCGGAAGGGTTTATGGTCCCCGGCTTTCGCCGGGGAACACGAAGGGCAAAGGGCTCCCCCTGAAGCGGGCCTGGTCTGGGCTACCTTACACGGGCCCTTAACGAACGAAGGAATGGATTATGCGTCATAAATCGGGTGGCCGGAAGCTTCAGCGCACGAGCGCGCATCGCACGGCCCTGTTTCGCAACATGTCGGCCTCGCTCATCAAGCATGAGCAGATCACGACGACCGTCGCCAAGGCGAAGGAACTGCGTCCCTATGTCGAAAAGCTGGTGACCCTCGCCAAGCGCGGTGGCCTCGCCAACCGTCGGCTCGCACAGAGCCGCCTGCTCGACGACACGCAGCTGAAGAAGCTCTTCGACGTGCTCGCCGAGCGCTACAAGGACCGCAACGGCGGATACACCCGCATCATCAAGGCCGGCATCCGCGCCTCCGACGCGGCGCCGATCGCGATCATCGAATTCGTCGACCGCGACGTCGATGCCAAGGGCCAGGATTCGGGTCCGGTGCTGAGCGACGGGGAACTGGAAGACGCGTAAGACGCGATTACCGGCAATCAAGATCAA
The DNA here is from genome assembly GCA_023387085.1 of Pseudomonadota bacterium. Classification (GTDB taxonomy): domain Bacteria; phylum Pseudomonadota; class Alphaproteobacteria; order Sphingomonadales; family Sphingomonadaceae; genus Sphingopyxis. The sequence goes on from JAEWIL010000078.1 coordinate 11,189, forward strand.
GGGCGGCATCCGCAGGGACTGCCGCCCTTTTCTTATGTACCGCAGGCGGCCGCTTCGCATCGGCCTGAACGGTTCGTCGGCGCAAATCCCCTTGCCGGTCGCTTTTCCATCCTTACAGTGCGGCGCACGAATATTACCCTGCCGATGAGGATCGCCTTGCCATGCCCCCTACTCCCCTTCGCGCGCCGCTGGCGCTGGCCCTGCTGATGGCGGCGCCGGTTGCTGCCGGGGCGGCCGACAGCGCCCCCGCACCCGCGCCTGCGGCGAAGATCGCCTATCCCGCGACCGAACGGGGCCATGTCGTCGATCCGCAGTTCGGCGTCGATGTCGCCGATCCCTATCGCTGGCTCGAGGACGATGTTCGCGTCAATCCGAAGGTTGCGGGATGGGTCGCCGAACAGAATAAGCTGACCGACGCGTATCTGGCGACGCTTCCCGGTCGCGACGCGTTCAAGGCGCGGATGACCGAGCTCTATAATTACGAGCGTTTCGGCCTGCCGCGCAAAGCCGGCACGCGCTATTTCTATACGCGCAACGACGGGTTGCAGGCACAGTCGGTGCTGTATGTCCGCGACGGCCTGAAGGGCGAGGGCCGCGAACTGATCGACCCCAACGCTTGGGCGAAAGACGGCGCGACTGCGCTCGCCGAGTGGGAGCCGTCGGAGGATGGCAACTATCTTCTCTATGCGGTGCAGGACGGCGGCACCGACTGGCGGATCGTCCGCGTCAAGGATGTCGCGACGGGCAAGGATACCGGCGACGAGATTCGCTGGGTCAAATTCTCCGGCCTGTCATGGGCGAAGGATGGCAGCGGCTTTTACTATTCGCGCTTCCCGGAGCCGACGGAAGGCCAGACCTTTCAGTCGCTCAACGAAAATCACGCGGTCTATTTCCACAAGCTCGGCACCCCGCAAAGCGCCGATACGCTGATCCACGCGACCCCCGACCGGCCGAAGCGCGACCATCGCGCGATAGTCACCGACGATGGCCGATATGTTCTGGTGGTGTCGTCCGAAGGGACCGACGAGCGATATGGTCTGACGCTCTATCCGGCCAAAGGCGGCAAGCCGATCGCGCTGGTTTCGGACTATGCGAACAATTGGGAATATGTCGCGAACGAAGGCACGCGCTTCACCTTCCTGACCAACAAGGATGCGCCCCGCGCCCGGCTCGTGTCGATCGACATCCGCAAGCCCGGCGAACTGACCGAACTCGTCGCCGAGAATGAAGCGACGCTGGTCGGCGCTTCGCGCGTCGGCAACCGGATCATCCTGTCCTATCTGGGCGATGCAAAATCGGAAGCCGAAATGATCGGGCTCGACGGCAAGCCGATCTCGGCGATCCGTCTTGCCGACATCGGATCGGCGACGGGCTTTGGCGGCAATCCCAAGGATCCCGAGACCTTCTACAGCTTCTCGAGCTATGCGACGCCGACGACGATCTATCGCCTCGACACGGTGACCGGAAAGAGCGAGGTCTTTGCGGCGCCGAAGCTGACCTTCGATCCGAAGCAATATTCGGTCGAGCAGCGCTTCTACAAGTCGAAGGACGGCACCGAAGTGCCGATGTTCGTTGTCATGAAGAAGGGTCTCGACCGGTCGAAGGGTTCGCCCACGCTGCTCTACGGCTATGGCGGCTTCAACGTGTCGATGACGCCGGCCTTCTCGCCGACAAAGCTCGCATGGATGGAGGCCGGCGGCGTGTTCGCGGTCGCCAACCTGCGCGGCGGCGGCGAATATGGCAAGGCGTGGCATGACGGCGGCCGCCTCGACAAGAAACAGAATGCCTTCGACGATTTCATCGCCGCGGGCGAATATCTGATCGGCGAAGGCATCACCGGCAAGGGCCAGCTCGCGATCGAGGGCGGATCGAACGGCGGCCTGCTCGTCGGCGCGGTGACCAACCAGCGCCCCGACCTGTTCGCCGCCGCGCTGCCTGCGGTCGGCGTGATGGACATGCTGCGCTTCGACCGCTTCACCGCCGGCCGCTATTGGGTCGACGATTATGGCTATCCGTCGAAGGAGGCCGACTTTCGCAACCTCCTCGCCTATTCGCCCTATCATAATGTCCAGAGCGGCAAGACCTATCCGGCGATCCTCGTCACCACCGCCGACACCGACGACCGCGTGGTGCCTGGACACAGTTTCAAATATACCGCCGAACTGCAGCATCAGGACATCGGGCCGAAGCCGCACCTGATCCGGATCGAAACGCGCGCGGGCCATGGATCGGGCAAGCCGACCGACAAGATCATTGCCGAGGCTGCCGACAAATATGCCTTTGCCGCCAAATGGACCGGCCTCGAGGTAAAATAGCGCGCTGGCCGTGGATTGCCGCTGCAATCCTGCTGGGATGCGCGGCGGCGATCCGGGCGATTCTGCCGGACGGTCGCGCCGCGCGCGTCGAACGCATCGCCGCCTGCCCGGCGCCCGCCGCCGTTCCCAAGGTCGAATATCTCGCCGATGGGCGAAGGGCCGTCCGGTTGCGCATATTGCTGTGGAACGTCGAGGGCTTGCCGTGGCCGATCCGCAGCGGGCGCGGACCGAAGCTGGCGTATATTGCCGGCTGGATCGCACGGCGCCGCGCGGCGGGCCTCGGGCCCGATATCCTTATCATGCACAAGGCCTTCATCCCCGAGGCATCGCGCATTCCGGTCGCAGCGGGCTTCGCCTCGGTTGTTCCCGGGCCTTCGCTTGACGCGCGCCGACGTCTTCCGGCGGCGAAAGCAGCCGCTGACTATCCGGCGCGCGCGCATTGGTGGAAGGGCGAGCGCGTCGGCAAATGGCTCGATAGCGGGCTCTATATTGCCACCGACCTGCCCGTCGAGACGGCGACGAGCGAGGCGTTCGGCGCCGATAGCTGCGCGGGCTATGACTGCCTGTCGAACAAGGGCGCCCAGTTGCTCTCGATCGCGCTGCCCGGGGCGCCCGAGCCGCTCTATCTCTTCAACACCCATCGCAACTCGCGCGAGCCCGCGGGCGTGCCGGTCGCGCGCGCCGAGGCGGCGCACGTCCTGCAGACGCGCGAGAATGATGCGCTGCTCGCCGGCTTCGTCCCGCCGGGTTCAGCGATGATCGCGGCAGGCGATTTCAACAATTATCGCGCCGGCGACAAGCGCGGCACCTTCGCCGACGATCCCGCGTTCCACCTCGCGGGCAAGGCGGCCGGCTATCGCGCGCGGCCGGCGCCAATGACCGACGCGGCAGCCTGGCGCAAGGCCTATGACCTCATCGGCTATCGCAGTTCGGGCGGGCTTCGCATCGAACCGTTCGCGGTCGCGACGCTGTTCGACGGCCAGCATGGTCCGCGGCTCGCGGACCATGCTGCGCAATATATTGTCTTTCGCGTCAGCTGGCGCGACGGTGCGGCGGCGCCACCGGTCAGGGCGTGCCGCCGCTAAGCCACGATTTCAGCGGGGAGGCAGGCGGTCGCGGATTTCGCCGAGGCGGTCGTTGATGCTGAAGACCACCATGTAGATTTCGATCACGATGCGCCACATGAGCGTCCCGAACAACAGGCCGACCACCGCCAGCAGCAGCATGCCGAGCCCGCTCGATGCGTTATAGGACATCATGCTGACCGCAGCGAAGAGCGCGAACAGCGCCCATAGCACGATGCCGATAAGCCCCAACCAATAGACGATCCTCAGGACCGTCGGCGCAACCATCTTGTCGAACTTGAAAAGATCACCGATTTCAAAACCGTTCATTGCTTTCCCCCTACGACATGCATCGCGGCCCCTGCCCCGATGCCGTAGAGGAAGGTTGCATGTTTTCCGCGCAATAGGAAGCCCGTTGCCAAACGCGCCCGCGATCCCGACATAGCGGTTGTCACCAGAACCCGGAGCCTTCGCATGTCCTACGCCCTCGCTTTCACCGCCACCGATCCCGCCGCGCTGTGGGCGGAGGCAGCCGATGCCGCGGAAGCGCTGGTCGCGGGCGAGCCCGACGGGATCGCCAATATGGCGAATGTCGCGGCGCTGATCTGGCAGGCGATCCCCGGTCTCAACTGGGCGGGCTTCTATCGCTTCGACGGCACAGAGTTGGTGCTCGGCCCGTTCCAGGGCAAGGCGGCGTGCATCCGCATCCCGCTCGACAAGGGGGTGTGCGGCGCCGCCGCACGGCTCCGCGAGACGCAGCGCGTCGACGACGTCCATGCCTTCGCCGGCCACATCGCCTGCGACGCCGACAGTCGCAGCGAACTGGTCGTGCCGATCGTCGTCGGCGGACAGTTGATCGGCGTGCTCGATCTCGACAGTCCGACGCCATCGCGTTTTACCGTCGACGACCAGGCCGGCGCCGAAGCGCTGGTCGCGCGGATCGCAGCCGCGCTCGCCGCCTGATGCCCTGACCCAAATTGGGACGCCAATCTCAGGGTTAACGGATTCGCGAGAATCGCCCCGATTTGCTAACAGGCTGTTAACCAATCGCTAGTCGCCGCCTTCGCGCGGCCCGGCGGCCAGGACAACAGGGGGTTTGGCATGCGGACGATTTTGCTTCTGGGCATAGCGGCGGGCACGTTGCTGCTTGCGAGCCATGCCAATAGCGCGGAGCCGACCGCATCGGCGCCCCAGCTCGATTATGGCGCCCCGACCGTACCCGATGCGCGTGTCTACACCGGCTATCCCGACCGCGTACCGAGCGAAGTCGATTATCGCCAGGTCAATGGCACCTATGACGCCGAAGGGCGCTGGACCGGCACCTGGAACGGCACGTATGAGGCGCCCGACGGTCGCCGCTATGACGGCAATTACGAGGGGACGGTCGAAGGCCGCCCGGGCGCGGGCTATCCGCCGCCGCCCGAATATGATCGCTATTATGGAGGTTACGATCCGCGTGATGCGGATATGGCGCGGCGCTGTGGCCGGGGGGGTACGGCGACCGGAGCGGGGGTCGGGGGCGTCGTGGGGGGCGTTGTCGGCAACCGCGTCGCCGGCCATGGCGACCGGACCGCGGGCACGCTGATCGGCGGCGGTCTCGGTGCGGTTGCGGGCGCGGCGATCGGCAGCGAAGCCGACAGGAAGAAATGCGACAAGTGGTGGGAGGGCCGCGGCCGCTATCACCATGGCTGGGGTTATCCGGGCGGATATTATCAAGGCGGCTATGCCCAGAGCTACAGCTATGGCTCGGGCTATGGCTATTACACCCCGGGCGTCGTCGTCACGACGATCATCAACGGCCCGCCGGTCATCACCGAACGGGTCGAGACCACGACGCGCACCTATTACGAGAATGTCCCGGTGCGGAAGCGCTATGTCGCCAAGAAAAAGTGGAAGCCCCGCCCGAAGCCGCGTTGCGGCTGCTGATCGCCGATATGCCCGGATAGGTCTGGTCACCTTCATCTGGTCCCGGAAGGCCCGTCATCGCAAGGATGGCGGGCCTTTCGCTTCGTCGCGCCTTGAAACCGGTTCAGCGCCGCGAAAGCATGACGCAACTATTCGGGCATCATTGCGGGCCGGACCATCCTCGGCCCCACGGGTGGGAGTGCCCCTCGATGCGTACCGGACATAAATTCACGAGCTTCGCGACCGCGACAGCGATCGTCCTGACCTCGCTGGCCGCCGTGCCGGCCGAAGCGCGCGGGCGCTATGGTCATGGCGGCTGGGGCTACCGCGACCGCGACCGTATCAGCGCCGGCGAAGTCGTCGGCGGGTTGCTGATCCTTGGCACTATTGCCGCGGTCGTGGGCGCGGCTAGCAAGGACAAAGCCGAACAGCGCCGCGACCGCGACTATCGCTATGAGCCGCCCTATCGCGAGCAACGACAGGATGCGCCCAATTACGAGCCACAGGGCGAGGACGCGACACAGCCCTACGGCGATGGCGCCGACGCGCAGCCCGCCGGGGGGCGACCCTATGGTAGCGGCGAAGCCGAAGCCCGCGCGTCCGACGCCTGCAGCTGGGCGGTCGAGGGCGAAATGGGCGACGATGCCCGCGTCGACAGCATCACCGGCGCCGAACCGAATAACGGCGGCTGGTACGTCACCGGCACCGCCTCGCGCCTTGGCGGCGAGGTGAGGAGCTTTGGCTGCAGCTACCGGAACGGCCGCGTCACCGACGTCAATTTCGGCTAGGTCGGACCCGATCCAGACATGGGCCCCTCGCCTCCGGTGAGGGGCCTTTTCTGTATGAACGCCAGCAAAACCAAGGCTGAACGCCGGATAAGCGAAGGGTTCAGGACGGCGTCACCCCCGGTTCGGTACAAGGATCCCAACAGGCCGCAACGGGTGCCGCCTGCGCACTTTGGAGACCGAACCATGGCTAGCAAAGCTACCTTCACCAAGGCCGCGATTGGGGCGGCCACCGCTGGCGCAATGTTGATGAGCGCCGTTCCCGCCAATGCGCGCGATCGGTACGACCGCGACGGCATCAGTGCGGGCGAGATCATCGCCGGCGCCGTCGTGATCGGCGGCCTCGCCGCGATCCTGTCGGCCGACAACGATCGTTACGACGGACGGTATAGCGACCGCAATCGCGGGCGCTACGACAATGATCCGCGCTATGGCTACGGCTATGACTATAACCGCTATGGCAACAGCCGCAGCGCGGTGAGCCAGTGCGTCAATGCCGTCGAACGCGGCAGCCGCCGTTACGGGAACACCGACGTCACGCAGGTGACGAGCATCGATCGCAAGCGCGACGGGTACAAGATCAAGGGCCGTGTCGTCGTCCGCGACGGCTATGGCGGCCGCTGGGGCCGCGGCGGCTCCTACGATCGGGGCAAGTTCAGCTGCGACGTCCGCTACGGCCGCGTGCAGGACATCAAATTCTCGGGCCTGCGTTAAACCGCCAATCAGCCCCTCCCTTTCGGGGGAGGGGCTTTTATTTATGCCCGCGGCGTCGCATGAAGTGGCATGATCCGAACCACCCTGCTCGCCGCGCTGCTGCTTACCGCAGCCACCCCCGCCTCCGCCGGGGAGGAACCCCCCGCCGCCGACCCCGCGCGGCTGAAGGCCGACGTCGAAAAGCTCGTCTCGTTCGGTACCCGCCATACACTGTCGTCGGCAACCGATCCGAAACGCGGCATCGGCGCCGCGCGGAACTGGGGCGCGGCCGAATTTGCCCGCATTTCGAAGGCCTGCGGCGGCTGCCTGACCGTCGAACGGATCAGCGACCGTTTCGAGGGGCCGCGGGCCCCCGACGGGGTGATCGTCGAAGACGTCCTCGCCATCCAGAAAGGCAGCGATCCGGACCGTGTGATCATGATCGCCGGCCATATCGACAGCCGCGTCACCGACGTGATGAACATCACCGCCGATGCACCGGGCGCCAACGACGACGGGTCGGGCACCGCGCTGGTGCTCGAAACGGCACGCCTGCTTTCGAAACAGAAGCACCGCGCGACCATCGTTTATGCCTTGCTGTCGGGCGAGGAGCAGGGTCTGTGGGGCGGCAAGCTGCTGGCGCGCCATGCGAAGGACAAGGGCTGGCAGGTCGTCGCGATGCTCAACAACGATATCGTCGGCAATACGCGCGGCACCGACGGAACGGTCGTCGACAATCGTGTTCGCGTGTTCAGCGAAGGGATTCGCGCGTCGGAGGATCTGGCGGCGCAACTCGCCCGGCGCGGGATTGGCGGCGAGGACGACGGCCCGTCGCGCGCGCTCGCCAAGGCCGCGGTCCGCGCCGCGACGCGTAACCCCGCGATCGGGCTGGAGGTCGTTGCGGTACGTCGTCCCGACCGCTTCCGCCGCGGCGGCGACCATAGTCCGTCGCTCGATCTCGGCTATCCGGCGATCCGTTTTACCGTCGGGATCGAGAATTACGATGCGCAGCACCAGGATCTGCGGACCGAGAACGGCCGCATCTATGGCGACACGGTCGACCGGATGGATTTTCCCTATCTGGCCCGCGTCACCGCGCTCAACGCCGCGCTGATCGCCGAACTTGCCGATGCGCCGGCGGCGCCGGCGCAGGTCGGGATCGACGGCGCGCTGGGGTCGAACACAACGGTGCGCTGGACGCCGGTCGATGGCGCGGCTGGCTATCGCGTTTATTGGCGCCGCGCCGACCGTAGCGACTGGTCCGATTCCCGTCTCGTTCCGGCGACCTCGGCAACCGAACTTCTTCTGCCCGGCATCGTCGTCGACGATAATTTCTTCGGCGTTTCAGCGGTTTCCACGGACGGTCACGAAAGCATCGTGACCTTTGGCGGACTGCCGATCGCTCAATAATTGATAAAATCGGCAAACGAAAATTTACCTTCATGCGCTAGGGCTGCAATGGGACCAAAATAGCCGCCTGCCGTGGGGTGACAGGCGGAACGAATGTGGTCGCACCATGCCGAGTCCCGAGGCAACCGCCTCAACCATTGCCGCAGAGAAGCGCCAGCCACGCCAGTCCCGGCTGGTGAAGGCCGCGCTCGCTTGCCCGCGGCTCGGCCAGTTCGACGTCACCTTGCGCAATGTTTCGGAGACCGGCATCGGCGGCCAGGGCGCGCATAGCCTGCAGATCGGCGAACGCATCACGGTGATGCTGCCGGGCCATGAAACGATGTTGGGAACGGTCCGCTGGGTCGCCGGCCATCGCTTCGGAATCGAGACCGACAGCCCGATCGAGACCGGGCGGCTCCGCGTTGCGCGCGGCGACGATCTGCGAACCGCCGACAGTGTCGCCGACTTCCAGATCGTTCCCGCGCCGAAAATCGACACCTGGCGGCCGGGGCTGACAAGAGCCACGAGCCTGCCGGGACATTATGGCCGGAAACGGTAGCGCGTACTAAGCGCAATCCACGACATCGGCCGGGTGAAGCGCCGGAAATCGGCCGGGCTCGATTCCGCGCGCGAGCAATCCCGCCGCGAGGCGATGCGCGGGATCGGCGCGGGGCTCGTCGGTCAGCTTGAAGGTTCCCCAGTGCATGCCGACCGCCATTTTTGCGCGCACATCGAGCATGATCTGGATCGCCTCTTCGGGATCGCAATGCTGCGCCGCCATGAACCAGCGCGGGTCATAGGCGCCGATCGGCAGGATCGCGAGGTCAACGGGGCCGAACCGCGCGCCGATGTCGCGAAAGATCGCGCCCGTGCCATAGCCGGTGTCGCCGGCAAAATAGACGAGCCTCCCCGCGGCCTCGATCATGAAGCCGCCCCACAGCGCCATGCGGCGGTCGCGAAGCCCGCGTGACGACCAGTGCAGGGCGGGGACAATATGCGCGTGGGCACCGGGCGCAATGTCCAGCCGGTCGCCCCAGTCACCGGTCACGATCCGCGCCGTCGGCAAGTGGCGGCCAAGGATGGCATCGTTGCCGAGCGGGGTCACGATCAGCGGATCGTGGCGGGCGTGAAGCGCCCGCAATGTCGCCGCGTCGAGATGATCATAATGATTGTGCGACAGCAGGACCGCGTCGATTGGCGGCAGTTTTTCCAGTGCGATGCCGGGGGAGGTCACGCGCTTTGGCCCCGCGAAGGCGAACGGGCTGGCGCGATCCGACCAGACGGGATCGGTGAGCATATTGAGCCCGCCGACCTGGATCAGCAGCGTCGCATGACCGACCATTGTCACGCGCAGGCCATCCGCCCGGTCGTCGGGAACAACGGGTACGACATCGACCGACACGGGCCAGCGATTGTCGGTCGCGGTGCGCCGCCATTTCAGCATGTCGCCGAAGGAGCGGTCGGTTTCGGGCTCGCCCGCCGGATTGAGGAACCGGATCCCATCGAAATGATCCGAGAGGGGGCCTTGATAATAGGGGTTGCGCGCGGTCATGTCGGGGCAAGGCCTTTATTGGCAGCATCCAGCCCTCGATATGGCCCGCTTTTGTCCGCCGACAAGTAGCCGCGAGGCTGGCCGCAAGTCCGCAAAGAACAGGCAACGAAAAACCGGCGCGGATCGCTCCGCGCCGGCTCTCGGGTATAACTCTTGACCGGAGCTATATCTTGGGCGCGTCAGGCGACCCGGCGCACTTCGTTTCCGTCGTCGTCGATATCGCGCAGCACATAGCCGCGGCTCCAGACCGTTTCGATGTAATTTTCGCCGCCGCAGGCCAGCGCGAGTTTCTTGCGAAGCTTGCAGATGAAGACGTCGATGATCTTGAGTTCGGGCTCGTCCATGCCGCCATACAGGTGGTTCAGGAACATTTCCTTGGTCAGCGTCGTGCCCTTGCGGAGCGAGAGCAGCTCGAGCATCTGATATTCCTTGCCGGTCAGATGCACGCGGGTCGAGTCGACTTCGACTGTCTTGGTGTCCAGATTGACCGCCAGCTTGCCCGTCTTGATGACGCTCTGGCTATGGCCCTTCGACCGGCGGACGACCGCGTGAATGCGGGCGACCAGCTCGTCGCGGTGGAACGGTTTGGTGACATAATCGTCGGCGCCGAAGCCGAACGAGCGCACCTTCGAATCCATTTCCGAAATGCCCGAAAGGATCAGCACCGGCGTCTGTACCTTTGCGGTGCGGAGCTTTTTCAGCACGTCGTAGCCGTGCATATCCGGCAGGTTCAGGTCGAGCAGGATGATATCGTAATCATAGAGCTTGCCCAGATCGAGGCCTTCCTCGCCCAGATCGGTCGTATAGACGTTGAAGCCCTCGGTGGTGAGCATCGTGTCGATCGCTTTCGCGGTCGTCGGCTCGTCCTCGATCAGCAGTACGCGCATTGGGCACCCCTTAACTCTATCCCGGATGGGACATGTTCCCACGATGATCCCGCGACCCGTCCGCGTGGACCCCCGTCTGGATGTCGCCGACGCGCCCCTGTTGCAGGACTGCCGGAACATTAACCATGAAACTAATGAAGGGAAAAGGTTAATTTTGATTTAACCGGCGGGAATCCACGAGTCGCGGCGAATCGACGAGCCATCGAGAGCCCGCTTTCACGGCTCGCGGAGCGCCATCAAACGCTCGTGCGCGCCCGCACACGACGGCTTCAGCGTATCGACGAGATAGTCCGAAAGCGCGCGGACGCGCGCCGGTAGCAACCGCGACGGCGGCGACAGAAGATTCAGATAGGCCTGCGGCAGCGTCCAGTCGGTGAGGACGCGGACGAGCTTTCCGGACATCAGTTCCTCGCCGGCGATAAAGTCGGGCAGCACCGCGATTCCGACTCCCGCGACGAGCAGCGGCACCGCGATATCGCCATTATTCGCGAACAACGGCCCGGTCGGCAGCACCGTCGCAGCCTCGCCCTTCCGCTCGAAATGCAATGGCATCGCGCGCTGGCGATGGCCATAGCCGATCAGCCGGTGACCCGAAAGTTCGAGCGGGTGGCGCGGCGTACCATGCTTTTCCAGATAGCCGGGGCTTGCCAGCACCGAGGCCGCCACGGGCGAGATGGTACGCGCAAGCAGGCTCGAATCGGCGAGCGGCGAAATGCGGAGCGTCAGGTCGATGCCCTCGGCAACCGGGTCGTGGCGGGCGTCGCTGAGCAGCACCTCGATCTCGACCGCCGGATGCAGGTCGAGGAAGCCGGCAAGCGGCGGACCGAGCGCCTTGATGCCAAAGCTCATCGGCGCGGCGAGGCGGATCGGCCCCGCCAGATCGAGCCGGTCGCCGCGCGCCGCTTCGGTCGCTGCCGTTGCCGCCGCGACCATCGCCCGCGCCTCGTCGAGCAGGCCCGCCCCCGCCGTCGATACCGCGACGACGCGCGAACTGCGGTGCAGCAGCGTGATGCCAAGCGACGCCTCGAGCCGCGTCACGGCTTTCGAGACGCTCGCTTTCGACAGGCCGAGTGCCGTGGCGGCCGCCGTGAAGCTGCCGCCGTCGGCGACGGCGACGAAACAGGCCCAGCCTTCATAATCGGGAAGCGCCACGAATACCCTCCAAATGGAAACAATGGTTTTCCATCTACGCTATTTCAGAAACGATCCCAACGACTATTTTGTCTTCAACGGATGAGCCGCCGGGCGCCACGCCAACGGAGCGGCACGAAGAGAAAGGACAAGCCCATGATCGACATTCGCAAATTCGACACGCTGGGCCACGCCAACCATGGCTGGCTCGATGCCCGTCACCATTTCTCCTTCGCGAACTATTACGAGCCCGGTCGCATGGGCTGGGGTGCGCTTCGGGTCTGGAACGACGATGCCATCGCGGCGCAGGCCGGCTTCCCCCCGCACCCGCACCGCGACATGGAAATCATCACCTATGTCCGCACCGGCGCGATTACCCATCGTGACTCGATGGGCAACACGGGACGCACCGCGGCTGGCGACGTTCAGGTGATGAGCGCCGGGACCGGTGTGACGCACAGCGAGTTCAACCTCGAGGACGAGGAAACGACGCTGTTCCAGATCTGGATCATGCCCGACCGTGACGGCGGCAATCCCGGCTGGGGCGCCCGCCAGTTTCCCAAGAACGACCGGTCGGGCCGGTTCGTGACGCTGGCGAGCGGGATCGAAGGCGATGCAGACGCGCTGCCGATCCGTGCCAATGCCCGCGTGGCGGCGGCAACGGTCAACGCCGGCGAACGCATATCCTACGATCTCGAAGACGGGCGCCATGCCTATCTTGTTGCCGCCAAGGGCCGCATCCGCGTCAATGGCGCGGACGCCGACCCCCGCGACGGCATCGCGCTTCGCGATGTCGGAACGATCGAGGTCGAGGCGCTCGACGACGCCGAACTGGTGCTGGTCGACAGCCTCTGACGAACTCCCCCCGGGCCGCCGCTTGTCCCCTCCCTGTTGGCGGCGGCCCACCCCTTTTTCCATTTCATTCAAATCCAAAGGAGCCATGCCATGACCCATATTCTTCGCATCGATGCCAGCGCCCGCAACGAAGGATCGACGACGCGCCTGCTCGCCGACCAGTTGGTCAACCGCCTTGTCGAACAGGGCTATGGTGCCACCGTCACCCGCCGCGACCTCAACACCGCGCCGCCCGCGCTGCTGACCGAAAGCTGGATCGGCGCCAATTTCACCGACGAGGATGCCCGCAGCGACGAACAGAAGGCGGTACTGGCGGGGTCGGACGAGCTGATCGCCGAGCTCGAAGCCGCCGACACGATCGTGATCACCGCGCCGATCTATAATTTCGCGATCCCCGCCGCGCTGAAGGCCTGGGTCGACCAGATCGCCCGCGCCCGCCGCACCTTCCGCTACACCGAGGCCGGCCCCGAAGGTCTGCTGAAGGGCAAGCGCGCTTTCATCGTCTTCGCCTCGGGCGGTGTGCCTCTCGGCAGCGAAGTCGACTTCGCGAGCGGCTATCTGAAGCACATCCTCGGCTTCGTCGGCATTACCGACGTGACGATCATCGCCGCCGACGGCCATTTGATGGATGGCGAGGCCGTCACCCGCGCGACCAGCGCGATCAACGGCCTGAAGCAGGCAGCCTGATCCGATGCGCCGTCTCCCGAGCCTTTTCGTTTCGCACGGCTCGCCGATGATGGCGCTCGAGTCCAGCCCGGCGCGGACCTTCCTCGCCGGGCTGGGTGCCCGCCTGCCGCGGCCGCGCGCGATCCTGGTCGTTTCGGCGCATCATGACGCGGCCTATCAGGGCGGCCGCGCGACGGTCACGGCCTCGCCGACGCCGCCGACGATCCACGATTTCGGCGGCTTTCCCGACGAGCTGTTCGCGATGCGCTATCCCGCGCCGGGCGACCCGGCGCTCGCGGCTGATGTCGTCGACCTGCTCGCGGGCCACGGCCTGACCGTGACGCCCGATCCCGATCGCGGGCTCGATCATGGCGCGTGGGTGCCGCTGTCGTTGGTCTATCCCGGCGCCGATATCCCCGTCGTTCAGCTTTCGATCGCTTCGAACGCCAGCCCCGAATGGCATTATGCGCTCGGCCAGGCCCTTGCGCCGTTGCGCGACCAGGGCGTCCTGATCGTCGGATCGGGCAGCATCACCCACAATCTGCGCGCGCTATTCTCGGCGCGTCTGCCGATCGACGCGCCCGCGCCGGCGTGGGTCACCGGCTTCACCGACTGGGTCGCCGACCGCTTTGCCGCCGGCGCCATCGACGATGTCCTCCACGCGGTCGAACGCGCGCCGCACGGTGCCGACAATCACCCGACCCCCGACCATATTTTGCCGCTGTTTGTGGCGATGGGCGCGGGCGGATCGCCGTTAGGGGCCGAGCGGCTGCACAGCAGCACCACCTATGGCCTGCTCGCGATGGACGTTTACGCTTTCGGGGACGAAGCCGCCGCCGTATAGCGCGGCATGCTTCTTTCCAACCATGTTCTCTTCCTCGATGGCGAGGCGCTCGTCATCGACAAGCCGGCGGGCCTGCCCGTCGATGCGCCGCGCGACGGCAGTATCAGCCTCGAAAACCATCTCGACAGCCTGCGCTTCGGATTCAAGCGCTGGCCGCTTCCCGTCCACCGGCTCGACCGCGACACCTCGGGCTGCCTGCTCCTCGCGCGCAATCCGAAGGCGCACGGCCGGTTTACCCGCGCATTCGAAAGTCGCGAGGTCGAGAAACAATATCTCGCGATCCTCGACGGGGTGCCGGCGGACGATGGCGGCACGATCGACCTGCCGCTCGGGAAGACATCGACTGCGGAGGCGGGCTGGCGGATGGTGATCGATCCGAAAGGAAAGCCGTCGGTTTCGCACTGGGAAAAACTCGCCGTCGAGGGGGGGCGCGCGCTGCTCCGTTTCCGACCCGAGACCGGGCGCACGCACCAGCTTCGCGTCCACGCGCTCGAGGGCCTGGGCTTTCCGATCGTCGGCGACCCCGTTTACGGGAGCGGGCGCGCGAAAGACCGCACGATGCTCCACGCCGAAAGGCTGGTCGTAAAACGTGACGTCAAGCCGTCGATAATCGCCGAAGCTCCCTTCCCCGATCGCTTCGCCGCGCTCGGCTTTTCGGCGCCGGAGGGAGCGGCCCCGACGCGTGGCTGAGATCCCCGAAAGCGCGCTGACGGAGAAATTTCTCGCGGGAACCGGCCCCGGCGGGCAAAATGTCAACAAGGTCGCGACCGCATGCCAGCTCCGCGTCAATGTCTATGCGCTCGGGCTCGCTCCGGATGCCTATCGCCGACTGAAAACGCTGGCGGGAAGCCGCATGACGACCGAAGGCGAACTCGTCATCCTCGCGCGGCGGTTCCGCACCCAGGAAGCGAACCGCGCCGACGCGCGCCAGCGGCTGAACGATCTGGTCGACGCCGCGCTGGTTCGCCCCGAAAGGCGGGTGAAGACCAAGCCGAGCAAGGCCGCGAAGGCGAAGCGCGTCGATAGCAAGAAAGCGCGCAGTTCGGTCAAGGCCGGGCGCGGGCGCGTCCGCCTCGACTAGGCGCCGGCCGCCGCAATGCAGCTCTATCGACTCGATGCCGCCGCAGCCCGGATCGCCGATATCTTCGGGGTCGAGGCGGGCGATGATCCGTGGGCCGGCGACTATGTCACGCCAGGCCGCCCGGCACCGGCGATCGTGCCCGACACCCGCGGCGGCGCGCGCCGCTACCTGCGCCCCGGCTATGGGGCGTGCCGCCGCCACCGCGCGGTACGCAGCCCGTCACGACCGTCCGCAACCTGTCGAGCCCCTTCTGGATCGGTACGCTGCGCCACGCCGAACTGCGCTGCCTGATCCCCGCGACGAGCTTTGCCTTATGGTCCGGACCGGCGGGGGCGAAGCGCCAGCATTGGGCCTCGCTCCCCGGGCGCCCGATCTTTGCGTTCGCGGGTATCCAGCGCCAGAACGAGGACTGGCCGGGGTTCGCGATCCTCACGACCGACCCGAACAGGCTGATCGAACGGCACAATCCGGGCGCGATGCCGCTGATCCTGCATCCCGAGGATCATGAGCGCTGGCTGACCGCCGAATGGCGCGACGCGGCAACGCTCGTCACCCCCTATCCGGGGCATTTGATGACGGTCGAAGCGACACCGCCGGTCGCCTGAAATTCACCATAATCCTTCACTTTGCGATAACCAGCGCGGCGCTAGATTCCACGAATCAAAAAGATAGGGTGGGAAGCAGAACGTGCAGACGAGGACCAAAACCGCTTCGAAAACGCGCGGCGCGGAGCGCGCGCCCGTGGTCGGCCGCGCCCGGTTCCGCGAGCCCGGTTTCAATCCGTTCGATGTCGAGCTGTTCGACCTCTCCTCGACCGGCTTTCGCATGGTCACGTTCGCGCGGCCGCAGATCGGCAAGACGATATGGGTCAGCCTGCCGGGCCTGCAGCCCCTCGAAGCGGTCGTGCGGCGCGGCGACGGCAATAATTTCGGCTGCGAATTCGCCCGCCCGCTGCATCCCGGCGTCGCGGCGCATTTGCAGGTAACGCTCCGCTAGGGTCGGGCCGCCGGACGATCAGCCTTCCGGCTTCTCCGACTTTTTCAGGATATGCTTCCACTCCGCGGGCGTAACGCGCCCGACCGACAGGCGCGACTGGCGGATCAGGTCCATATCGGCGAGTTCGGGATCGGCCTTGATCGCCGCCAGCGTCACCGGATGCTTGAGCGCGCGCACCGGCGCGACGCGGACGATCACCCAGGGCGATCCTTCATCGGCGGTCGGGTCGGGCGAGGATTCCTCGATGATCTTCATGATCCCGACGCATTCCTTGCCGATATTGCTGTGATAGAAGAGCGCCTCGTCGCCGACCTTCATCGCCATCAGGTTGAGCTTGGCGGTGTGGTTACGAACCCCGTCCCACATGCCGGTGCCGTCCTTGACGAGCTGGTCCCACGCATAGGCGTCGGGTTCGGATTTCATCAGCCAATATTGTTTTGCCATGGCGCGGGCTTAGCCGAGCCATAGGCGCTGCGAAACCGCCTTTTTCCCTTTAACCTCGACCGCGCAGCGCCTAAATCGCGACTCATGACGCGCCCCCCGAAGGCGCCGCCCCTTTTATCAGATGGACTTATCCCGCATGACCGCTGCCGTTCCCGTCATTTCCATGTCGCTTCCCGCCGACCAGTTCGCGCAGGATTTCGGCGCCTCGTTCGAACGCTTCGGTTTCGCGATGATCACCGACCACGGTATCGATCCCGCGTTGATCGACGAGGCATGGGACAAGGCGAAGGCGTTCTTCGCGCTGCCCGAGGATGTGAAGCGCGCCTATCACATCGCCGGCGGCGGCGGCGCGCGCGGCTATACGCCGTTCGGGACCGAGATCGCCAAGGGTGCCAAGGAAGTCGACCTCAAGGAATTCTGGCACGTCGGCCGCGACCTGCCCGCCGGTCACCGCCTCGCCGCGCAGCAGCCGAACAATGTCTGGCCCGCCGAGGTCGACGGCTTCCGCGCCGCCTACGAAACGCTGTTCGCCGAATTCGACCGCGTCGGCGGCCGCCTGCTTTCGGGTATCGCGCGCTACTTGGGTCTCGCATCCGATTTCTTCGACGACACCGTCGCCGACGGCAACAGCGTGATGCGCCTCCTCCACTATCCGCCGGTCGAGGCGCCGGCGAAGGGCATCCGCGCCGAGGCGCATGAGGATATCAACACGATCACGCTGCTATTGGGCGCCGAAGAAGCGGGCCTCGAAATCCTCGACAAGGACGGCAGCTGGCTTCCCGTCAGTCCGCCGCCGGGGGCGATGGCGGTCAATGTCGGCGACATGCTGCAGCGGCTGACCAACAACCGCCTGCCCTCGACCACCCATCGCGTCCGCAACCCCGACGAAGGCCGCGCGAGCGTCGCGCGCTATTCGATGCCCTTTTTCCTTCACTTCCGGTCGGATTATTTGATCGAGACGCTGGAAAATTGCGTCGATGCCGCGCACCCGAACCTTTACCCGACGCCGATCACAGCGGACGAGTATTTGCAGGAACGGCTGCGCGAGATCGGGTTGAAGAAATAGGCTCAGCGGTTCGGGAGCGCATAGATGGTGCGCTCCAGCCCGTCGGGAAAGCACTCGCGCGCAATCGAATAACCGCCCAGCTTTTCGACCAGCAGCCGGGCCGCCGCATTGTCATCGTTCATGTGCGTTTCGACCACGCCCCACCCAAGCTCGCGATAGCCGAAAGCAATGGCGGCGCGCGACGCTTCGGCAGCATATCCCCTGCGCCGCGCGTCGGGGATGATCCACCAGGTCAGTTCCGACCGCGGCCAGTCTTCGGGCCACCACAGCCCGCATCCGCCGACCATCCGCCCGCTGGCGCGCTCGACAACCGCCCAGCGGCCGTAGCCGCGCAGCGCCCAATGGCCGAGATCGGCGGCGAGTACGCGCCAGGCCCGGCCGGCATCGAGCGGGCCGCCATAGAAATGCGATGCCTCGGTATCGGCGAAAAAGTCGCGATAGACAGGAAAATCGCCCGCTTCGGGGGCGCGCAAAATCAGCTGCTCGGTCTCGATGACAGGAACGATCATGCCGACGCTATCATTCGGCACCGTCGCGCAATGCAAGCCCATTTCGCGCGGCGACGGCTATCGCTCTGCCCAAAAATCGAACACCGCCTGCTGCTGCTCGCGGATGAAGCGCGCGGCTGCGGCACCCTCCCATGGGCCGTCATAGCCGAGAAGCAGGGCGGTGCCGCCGACCCACCAACCCTGTCCCGGCAGCCGGTCGCTCTCGCGCACCACGAGCACGGCCATATCGGGCTCGCCGTCGAGCGCGCAGAGACGGTCGACCTCTTCGAGCGTGCGACACACCGCGCGCATTTTCGGCCGGGTGAAGCGGAAGCCAAGATCGCCGAGCAGCTCCGAATAGCTCACGCTCCGCCCCGCGCGCGCGGCGGCGGTCAGGATCGCGCGGATGCGCGGCGCATCGCCCAACGCCGACACATCGGCGGCGGTTTCTTCGACACCTAACCCCTGGTCTTTGGCGGCCATGGAAAGAATCCCGAGGTGCGCTGCACATAATCGGCATAGCCGGGGCGCGTCTTGTGCAGTCCCTTTTCGAGCAGCGCCTTGCCCGACCACCGCGTCAGGGTGAAGGTCAGGAAAATCGGCCCGATCACGCTCGCCAGCGCGACCGAGGGCGCGATGTCGGCGGCGATCAGCCAGATGCCCCACCAGGTCAGCGTGTCGCCGAAATAATTGGGGTGCCGCGTATAACGCCAGAGGCCGGTGTCCAGCACCTTGCCCTTGTTCGCGGGGTCGGCGCGGAAACGGCCGAGCTGGGCATCGCCGATGGTTTCAAACGCGACGCCGGCAATGGCCGCGACGACACCGATCCAAGCGGGGATGCCCAATGCCGGGACCGTATAGGCCGCGCTCGCCCAGATACCGATTTGCGTGGGCAGGCATGTGATAAAGAGCAAGGGCGCCTGCATCAGAAAGACCATTATGAGAGCCGAGAGGCCCCAGCTCCAGCCGCGCTGCTTCATCACGCCGCCGAGGATTTTCTGATAGCGCGGGTCTTCGCCCGCCGAGCGCCAGCGCAAGAACAGATGAATCGCGAGCCGCAGCCCCCACAGCGTCGTAAGGCCGAGCAGCCATCGGCCGTGCGGGGCCGCGGTTCCGACCTGTCCCGCGCTCGCCCACGCAAGCAGCACCATACCGAAAGCCCAGAAAGCGTCGATGAAGGACACATCGCGGAGGCGGACCGCGATCGCCCACAGGATCAGGATCACGGCGATCAGCCCGGCGAAATTGAGTCCAAGCATCGTCAGCACATCGCTCATCCGAATGGCTCCTCGGTCCCCAATATATCGTCGATCGAGCGGACGGCGCGATCGGGAAATTTCGGAATACAGCCTTTATAGACGTCGAACACCTTCGTCATGTCGGCGCGAAAATCGCCGGTCGGCCAGATCAACGGGCCGAGCCCGCCGGTCTTGGTGCCATAGTCCATCAGACCGACGACCATCGGTACCTTTGCCGCGAGTGCGATCTGGTAAAAACCGGTGCGCCATTTCGTCGCCTTGCCGCGCGTCCCCTCGGGTGCGACGGTCAGCATGAATTCGGCGCGGCGCGCGAACTCGCCGACCATCTGCTGCACCGCATTGCTCGCGTTGCGGCGGTCGACCGGCACTCCGCCCATCTGGCGCATGAAGCCGCCGATCGGCCAGCGGAACAGCGACAGCTTGCCCATGAAGTGCGGCCGCACGCCAAGGTCGGCGGTGAGGCCGAGATAGTTCACGAAATCCCAGTTGCTCGTGTGCGGCGCCGCGATGATGATGAAGCGCCTGGGCTCGGGCACCTCGCCCACCGCTTTCCAGCCGCGTATCCGGTACAGAAGCAGCAAAAGCCGGCGCACGGCGCGCGCCACCACCCCCGGCGGATCGTCCTCTACAGGCTTCAATTCACTCTCCCCTGCCCGGCAATTGCGCGAAAGAGGGGACGCGCGCAAGCGGCTTGCTACCGAACCGGCTTTCTGCTCCTTAGCAGCCTCAGCTTATTTCGGGGGAGACGGTGATGAGGACGATGATCGCGCTGCTGGCGTCGGCGATGCTGGTGGCAACGCCGGGTATCGCACAAGAGGCGCCGCGTCCCGACCAGCTCGCCTTTCGCGAACTCTACAAGGAACTCGTCGAAACGAACACGACGCTCTCGTCCGGCAGTTGCACCCTCGCCGCCGAACGCATGGCGGCGCGGCTGAAGACCGCGGGCTTCGCCGACGATCAGCTCACCCTCTTTGCGACGCCCGAAAATCCGAAGGAAGGCGGTCTCGTCGCCGTCTATCCCGGCACGTCGAAGACTGCGAAGCCGATCCTGCTCATCGCGCATATCGACGTCGTCGAGGCGAAGCGCGAGGATTGGGAGCGCGACCCGTTCGTGATGGTCGAGGAGAACGGCTATTTCTATGGCCGCGGCACCGCCGACGACAAGGCGCAGGCGGCGGTGTGGATCGACACGCTGATCCGGTTCAAGCAGCAGGGATACAAGCCCAAGCGCACGGTGAAGGTCGCGCTGACCTGCGGCGAGGAAACCAACGGCGCGTTCAATGGCGCGCAATGGCTCGCGGCGAACAAACGCGATCTGATCGACGCCGAATTCGCCCTCAACGAAGGCGGCGGCGGCGACAGCGACGGCAAGGGCAAGGTGATCGGCCAGTCGGTGCAGGTCGGCGAAAAGACATTCGCGAACTTTCGCCTCGAAACGCGCAATCCGGGCGGACACAGCTCGGCGCCGGTTCCGGCCAATGCGATCTATCAGCTCGCGCACGCGCTGGCGAAGATCGGCGCTTATGAATTTCCGACCGAGATGACCGATACGACGCGGCGCTTCTTCGCCGACGCCGGCGCCGCGCGCGACGACGAAACCGGTCGGGCGATGGTCGCGTTGTCGAAAAATCCGGGCGACAAGGCAGCCGAGGCGATCGTCAACAAGGACCCCTTCCTGCACAGCAATTTGCGAACGACCTGCGTCGCGACCATGCTCGACGGCGGTCACGCGCCGAACGCCCTGCCCCAGCGCGCCGGCGCGAACGTCAATTGCCGCATCTTTCCCGGGCACAGCATCGAATCGATCGGCGCCGAGCTCGCGAGCGTGATCGGCGACAGCGGCGTCACCATCACCCAGCTTCCGCCCAAGCGTCCGGCGCCGCCCGCGCCGCCGCTCGATCCGAAAGTGATCGGCCCGATGCAGAAGCTCGTCGACAAATATTGGCCGGGGCTGAAGGTCGTTCCCGCGATGGCGAACGGCTATACCGACGCAACCTTCCTGGGTGCGGCCGGGATCCCGACCTATGGTATCCCCGGCATGTGGGGCGACCCCGACGGCAACGGCGCGCACGGCCTCAACGAGCGTATGGAGGTGCGGTCGGTCTATGTCGGGCGCGACTATATGTTCGATCTTGTCAAGGCTTACGCCGACAAGCCCTGACCGGGCGGCTCGAGCCCGCGAAGCACATATGGCATAGCGATCGTGCAAAGCGGGCGCGTGGGTCTTCGGGAGGCGAAACAGCCAAATGCCGGGTGCGCTCATCGCCCTTTGCCATGTGACGCTCCGCTTGCTATCGGCTCCCCGCAATGGCGAGTAATTCCGACGACCTTCCCCCTTCCGAGCCCCCAGGATCCCCGGGCG
>JAEWIL010000122.1 GCA_023387085.1 Pseudomonadota bacterium
GTTTGAACCCCAGCAGCTCGCCGCCGCCGCGAAGTTCCAGATCCTTCTCGGCGATGACGAAGCCGTCGTTCGTATCGCGCATCAGCGCGAGCCGCTCGCGCGCGGTCTCCGACAGGGTTTTCGAACGGAGCAGCAGGCACACCGATTTCGCCGCGCCGCGCCCGACCCGGCCGCGAAGCTGGTGAAGCTGCGCGAGGCCGAAATTCTCGGCATGTTCGATGACCATCAGGCTTGCCGCGGGCACATCGACCCCGACCTCGATCACCGTCGTCGCGACCAGGACCCCGATCTCGCCCGCCTGAAAGCGCGCCATGACGTCGTCCTTCTCGGGCCCCTTCATCCGCCCGTGGACGAGCCCGACGCGTTTATCGCCGAGCCGCTCGCGAAGCAGCGCCGCGCGGTCCTCCGCCGCGGCGAGTTCGCTCCCCTCGCTCTCGGCGACGAGCGGGCACACCCAATAGGCCTGCGCGCCGGTCGCGAGATGCCGCTCGAGGCCGCCGACGACATCGTCGAGCCGGTCGAGCGAAATGACGCGCGTATCGACCGGCGTGCGCCTCGGCGGCATCTCGTCGATCCGCGAGACGTCCATTTCGCCGTGATTGGCGAGCTGGAGCGTGCGCGGAATCGGGGTTGCGGTCATGACGAGCAGATGCGGCGGACGCTGGCCCTTCGCGGTGAGCATCAACCGCTGCGCGACGCCGAAGCGATGCTGCTCGTCGACGACGACGAGCGAGAGGTCCTTGTAGGTCACCGCCTGCTGGAAAATCGCATGGGTTCCGACCAGAATGTCGATGCTGCCGTCGGCGAGCCCCATCAGCGTCGATTCGCGCATCTTGCCCTTGTCGCGCCCGGTCAGGATCGCGAGGTTGACCGGCAGGCCGCCGAGCATCCGCTGCAAGGTCGCATAATGCTGGCGCGCCAGAATTTCGGTCGGTGCGAGCAGCGCCGCCTGCGTTCCGGCCTCGACCGCCGCCAGCATGGCGCGCAGCGCGACGAGCGTCTTGCCCGACCCGACGTCGCCCTGCAGCATCCGCAGCATCGGCCGGTCCTGCGCCATGTCGCCCGCAATCTCCCGCCCGACCCGTTCCTGCGCGCCGGTCAGCCCGAACGGCAGTTGCAGCGCGTCGGCCAGCCGCCCGTCGCCGACGATCGCCCGCCCCTTGCGCGCGCGCAGCCCCTCGCGGATCAGCATCAGCGCGACCTGGCTTGCGAAAATCTCGTCATAGGCGAGCCGGTCGCGCGCCGCCACGTCGCGCGGGCTCGCATGGGCGCGCGTCATCGCCTCGTGCCAGGCAGGCCAGCCGCGGCTGGCTAGCAACGGCGCGTCGATCCATTCGGAAAGCTCGGGCCGCCGTTCGAGCGCGACCGCGCCGAGTTGTGACAGACGGGCGTTGGTCAGGCCTTCGGTGAGCGGATAGACCGGCTCATGCTCGGCGATGCCCGCCGCATCGTCCGGGTCGGCCACATGGTCTGGATGGACGATCTGGCGCATGTCGCCGTAGAGGTCGAGCCGGCCCGACACGCGGCGCTTCTCGCCGAGCGGGAACAGCTTGCGCGCAAGGCCCGAGGTTCGCCCGAAATAGACGAGCCGGACATGGTCGCCGGCGGCGTCGAACGCTTCGACTCCAAAGGGCGCGCGGGGAGATCGGCCGGGCCGATAATCCTGCGCGGTTACGTCAACGATGATCGTCTGCCCCGCCTGCGCCTGATCGAGCCGGTCGACCGGGACGCGCGAAATCAGACCGGTGGGCAGATGAAACAGCACATCGACCACGCGCTCCAGCCCCAGCCGGGTGAGCGGCTTGGCAAGCTGCGGCCCGACGCCCCTGAGGTCGGTCAGCGCGGCAAAGAGCGGATTGAGTATCTCGGGTCGCATGGATCATCATGTCTAACGCTGACAGCGCAAAGTTACACCCCCTCTCCCCTTGCGGGAGAGGGTAGCGAGACTTACGAGCTTGCTCGTTAGTCGCAGCGGGTGCGGGGTAGTGCTTGCAAAGCAAGCGCGCGCTCGCCATGCGAGCGCTCACCCTCATCCCACTTCGCCTAGGCGCTTTGCGCCAGGGCTTCGTATCCTTCTCCCCTCGATGGAGAAGGGAAAGAGAAATAGATGACCGACCGCCTCAAACGCCTGAGATTCCGCGCCTGGCACCGCGGCACGCGCGAGGCCGACTATATGATCGGCGGCTTTTTCGACCGCTATTCGGCCGAATGGGGCGAGACGGAACTTGCCTGGTATGAAGCCGTTGTCGAGGAAGACGATGTCGACATCATGGCGTGGGCGCTTGGCACCGGTCACCCGCCCGCGCATCTCGACCACCCAACCCTTATCGCGGCGATGCGCCGACTGGACTATATTCCCCTCCCATGACCCGCCCCGCCGCCGAGATTTTCGCCGCCATCGCGTCGGCACGGGCGCCGTTGACGCTCGCGCGCGCAGCGGCCGGTTTCCTGGCGTTGCTGCTCGCCGATCTGGCGCGCGCGAGCGACAAGCGGCTCGTCTATGTGGCGACCGACGATAGCGCGATGCAGGCGGTCGCCGACGCCGCGCCCTTCTTTGCCCCCGACCTCGTCGTCCACCGCTTTCCGGCATGGGACTGCCTGCCCTATGACCGCGCAGGGCC
The DNA here is from genome assembly GCA_023387085.1 of Pseudomonadota bacterium. GTDB lineage: Bacteria > Pseudomonadota > Alphaproteobacteria > Sphingomonadales > Sphingomonadaceae > Sphingopyxis. The sequence goes on from JAEWIL010000122.1 coordinate 2,622, forward strand.
GTCGATGCGCGTCAGCGCCGACCGGCTCGCGACGCTTTCCGCGTTGCAGGCAGCGCCGAAGCGCGGCGAGCTGATCCTGACCACGGTCGCCGCGATCACCCAGCGGACGCTCACGCCTTTCCGCATCCGGCAGCTCGCGACGACCCTCGCGCCGGGACAGCGGATCGACCGCGACGCGCTTGCCGAACTGCTCGTCTCGAACGGCTTCAACCGCGTCGATACCGTCGCCGACCAGGGCGAGTTCGCGGTGCGCGGCGGCATCGTCGACCTGTTCCCCGCCGGCGAGGAAACCGGCCTGCGCGTCGATTTCTTCGGCGACGAGATCGAGAGCATCCGCCGCTTCGATCCCGCCGATCAGCGCAGCCTCGGCCCCGCCAAGGCGCTGCAATTGCTTCCCGCCGCCGAGACGTTGCTCGACGAGGCGACGATCAAGCGCTTCCGGTCGAGCTACCGCGAAATCTTTGGGGCGCAGGCAACCGGCGACCCGCTCTATCAGGCGGTCAGCGAAGGCCGGCGGCAGGCGGGGATGGACCATTGGCTGCCTTTGTTCGAGGAGCGGCTGGCGACATTGTTCGACCATATCGACGCAGCGACGCCCGTGCTGCGCGGCCACCGCACCGACGCGACCGCCGACACGCGGTTCGATGCGATCCGCGACTATCATGCGAACCGCGTTGCGGCCGAGCGCGAGCAAGCGGGAAGCTACCGTCCGCTCGCGCCCGAAACCCTCTATCTCACCGGCGCGGAATGGGCCGCGGCCGAACGCGACCGGCCGGTTCATATCGTCACCCCCTTCGATGTTCCGCCGTCGGCGACGGTCGTCGATCTCGAAACTTTCGCCGCGCGCGATTTTACGCCGGAGCGCACCGCCGACCTCAACGTCTACGACAAGGTCGCGGACCATCTGTCGGACGAGCGCCGCAAGGGCCGCAAGACAATCATCGCGAGCTATTCGGGCGGCGCGCGCGAGCGGTTGTCGGGCCTGCTCCGCGACCATGGCGTCACCTCGCTCGCGCCCACCGACAGCTGGCAGGACGCGCTCGGCACGGCATCGGAAAAAGCCGGCGGCGCGACCGCGATGGTGGTCCTGCCGCTCGATCATGGCTTCGCCAGCGATGCGATCAGCCTGCTCACCGAGCAGGATATCCTCGGCGAACGCCTCGTCCGCCGCCAGAAACGGCGCAAGAGCGCCGACGCCTTCCTCGCCGAACTCGCGACGCTCAGTGTCGGCGATCTCGTCGTCCACCTTGACCATGGCATCGGCCGCTATGAGGGGCTGACCCAGATCCCGGTCGGGAACAGCCCGCACGACTGCGTCGCGCTCACTTATTCGGGCGGCGACAAGCTGTACGTCCCCGTCGAAAATCTCGACGTGCTCTCGCGCTACGGCGGCGAAAGCGAAGGCGTCGCGCTCGACAAGCTGGGCGGCGAAGCTTGGCAGCGCCGCAAGGCGCGGATGAAGGAGCGCATCCGCGAGATAGCCGGCGAGCTGCTCGCAACCGCGGCGCAGCGCGCGCTCAGGCCGGGCGAGATTCTGGCGCAGGACGCCGCCTATCCCGCGTTCGCCGACCGCTTCCCCTATCAGGAAACCGACGATCAGGACCGCGCGATCGGCGACGTGCTCGCCGACATGGCATCGGGCAGTCCGATGGATCGCCTCGTCTGCGGCGATGTGGGGTTCGGCAAGACCGAGGTCGCGCTGCGCGCCGCCTTCGTCGCGGCGATGGCGGGAGTGCAGGTCGCGCTCGTCTGTCCGACCACCCTGCTCGCGCGCCAGCACTTCACCAATTTCGTCGAGCGTTTCAAAGGATTTCCGGTCAATATCGGCCGACTCTCGCGCCTCGTTCCCGCGAGCGAAGCGCAGAAGACGCGCGATGGTCTGGCGAGCGGGCAGATCGACATCGTCGTCGGCACCCATGCCGTCATCGCGAAATCGGTCGAGTTCAAGAACCTCGGCCTCGTCATCGTCGACGAGGAGCAGCGGTTCGGCGTGGTCCACAAGGAACGGCTGAAGCAGCTCAAGACCGACGTCCATGTGCTGACGCTGACCGCGACGCCGATCCCGCGCACCTTGCAGATGGCAATGTCGGGGCTGCGCGAGCTTAGTATCATCCAGACGCCGCCGGTCGACCGTCTGGCGGTGCGCACCTATGTGGCGCCGTGGGACCCCGTCGTCATCCGCGAGGCGCTGCTGCGCGAACATGATCGCGGCGGGCAGAGCTTCTTCGTCACGCCGCGGATCAAGGACCTGCCAGATATCGAGGAGTTCCTGCGTACCCGCGTGCCCGAGATAAAATATGTCGTCGCGCACGGCCAGATGGCTCCAGGCGAGGTCGAGGAGCGGATGGGCGCCTTTTACGATCGCAAATATGACGTGCTGGTCTCAACAACGATCGTCGAGAGCGGGCTGGACATTCCGAGCGCCAACACGCTGATCGTCCACCGCGCCGACCGCTTCGGCCTTGCACAGCTATATCAGCTCCGCGGCCGCGTCGGGCGGTCGAAGACGCGCGCCTATGCCTATCTCACCACGCCCGAGGGCGGCGCGATCACCGACACCGCCGAAAAGCGGCTCAAGCTGCTCGGCGATCTCGACACGCTGGGGGCGGGGTTCCAGCTCGCGAGCCACGACCTCGACATTCGCGGCGCGGGCAATCTGGTCGGCGACGAACAGTCGGGACATATTCGCGAGGTCGGCTTCGAACTGTACCAGTCGATGCTCGAGGAAGCGATTCTCGTCGCCAAGGCCGAGGGCATGGGCGCGGCGCCGCCGCGCGAAGCCTTGTCCCCGGTCATCACGGTCGACGCGCCGATCCTGATCCCCGAGGATTATGTTCCCGACCTGCCGCTCCGCATGGCGCTCTATCGCCGTCTGAACGAGGCCGACGATCGCGCCGGTCTCGACGCTTTCGCCGCCGAAATGATCGACCGCTTCGGCCCGCTGCCCCCCGAAACCGCCAATCTGATCCAGCTGATGGAGATCAAGGCGAATGCGAAAATCGCGGGTATCGCAAAGCTCGACGTCGGTACCAAGGGCGCGCTCGTCAGCTTCCATGGCGACGCATTCGCGAACGTCCCGGGCCTGATTGCCTATGTCGAACGGCTGAAAGGCCGCGCGCGCCTGCGTCCCGACAACAAGCTGTCGATCAGCGGCGACTGGGCGAGCGCCGGGGCGCGGCTCAACGGCGCGCTGCAATTGTCGAAAGGACTTGGGAAGCTGGCGAAGCAGGCGACTTGAAGACGAAGCCTATTACATCAACTCCAGCAGTTCATTCCCCGCTACCGGACCGGATTTGAGAAAGCCTTGCCAGGTGGCGACACCCAGCTCGGCCAGACGCGCGAGTTGCGCCTCATTTTCGATGCCCTCGGCCACCACCAGCAACCCGAGCGCGCGCGCAAGATCGACGATCGCGCGCACCACGATGCGGTCGCGATCGCTGCCGTCGAGGCTGCGCGTGAAGCCGCTGTCGATCTTGAGATAATCGATCGGAAGCCGCGCGAGCAGCGACAGGCTCGAATAGCCGGTCCCGAAATCGTCGATCGCGATCGCCGATCCGAGCGCGCGGATTTGCGAGAGCTGCGCGGCGGCGTTCGCAGGTTCGCTGAGCATCGCCTGCTCGGTGAGCTCGAGCGTCAGCCGGTCGGGATCGACCCCGGCCGTCTTCGCCATCGCGGCGAAACGGTCGGCGAAGTCGGGATCGCCGAGGTCGGCGGCCGTGATATTGAGCGAAACGCGAAGCTTGGCCAGCGCTCCTGGCCAGGCCGCGATCTCGGCGAGCGCGACGCGGTGGGCATGTTCGGTCAGTTCGCGTTCGAGCCGCGCCGCGCGCGCCGCCGTCACCAGCGGGCCGGCACCGAGGAGCCCGAGCTCGGGATGCTGCCAGCGCAGCAGCGCCTCGACGCCGATCATGGCGCCGCTCGCGACGTCATATTGCGGTTGATAATGAATCACGACCTCGTCACGTGACAATGCCGAGGTGACCATCGCTCCGTCGCGCGCCGAGGCGGGACGCGACAGCTGGTCGACCGCCGTGCGAAGCTGGTCTGCAATCGGCTCGTCGCGAACCATCAGTGCCGTGGCTATGCGGATCGCCAGCCGCCCCTTGGGGTCGCCGACCATCGGTTCGGCCAGCGCGACGTGCAGCGCGCGTTCCTGTGCACGGAGCGCACCGAGCGACAGCGGCACGGCGGGCACGATCAGGAAGCGCGGCCCTTCGAGCCGCTGGACGCAGCTGCCGCGTCCGAATTCGTCGCCCGCGAAATTCTCCAGCCGGCGCCCGATCTCGTCGAGCACCGCGTCACCCGCCGCTGTTCCGGCGCTGTTGTTGATCCGCGCCATCTGGTCGACCTGGACCAGAATGACGCCGGCGTCGGCTTTGTGCCGGATATGCAGGGTTTCAAGCATCCGGACACAGCCGGACAGGGAGTCGGAAAGGCGATTCATCGCGATCCCTTAACAGGCTTTTCTTGCCAAGCCCTTCCCTTTTGCATCACAATCGCACCGATGACCACGCGACTGCCTCAGCCGACCCCGCTCACCGACGTTCACGGACGCCGGATCGACTATCTGCGCCTGTCGGTCACGGACCGCTGCGACCTCCGCTGCCGCTATTGCATGGCCGAGGACATGAAATTCCTGCCGCGATCGGCGGTGCTCGACATCGAGGAGATGGCCGAACTCGCCGAGCGTTTCGTTGCCCGCGGGATCCGCCGTATCCGCCTGACCGGCGGCGAACCGCTGGTGCGGCGCGGGATCGATACGCTTGCGATGCGGCTCGGCGCGCTCGTCGGCCACGGGCTCGACGAACTGACGCTGACCACCAACGCGATGCGGCTCGCCGAACATGCACCGATGCTCGCCGCGGCGGGCGTGCGGCGTATCAACGTCAGCCTCGACACACTCGACGCGGAAGTTTTTCGCCATATCACGCGCGTCGGCGACCTCGCCGTGGCGCTCGGCGGAATCGAGGCGGCGCGCGACGCGGGTCTCGCGATCAAGATCAACATGGTGGCGCTCGCCGGGCTCAACGAGGACCAGCTGCTGCCGATGCTGGGCTTTTGCGCAGCGAATGGCTTCGATCTGACCCTGATCGAGACGATGCCGCTGGGCGAGGTCGAGGCAGACCGCAGCGAGCACTATATTCCGCTCCACGCCTTCGTCGCGCCGCTCCGCGCCGAACGCGCCATCTTTCCCGCCGACAAGCGCACCGGCGGCCCCGCACGCTATTTTGCGGTCGAAGGCAGCCCGGTCACGCTCGGCCTGATCACGCCGCTCAGCGACAATTTCTGCGCGACGTGCAACCGCATCCGCCTGACCGTCGAGGGACGCATCTATATGTGCCTCGGCCGCGAGGACCATGTCGACCTCCGCGCCGCGCTTCGCGACAGGGGCGATGTCGATGGCTTGATCGATGCCGCTTTGGCTGGCAAACCCCGCGCGCACGACTTTCATATCGAACGAAAGTCCAGGCCGGCGGTCGCGCGTCACATGAGTGCAACGGGCGGGTAGCATCCCGGCCGAAGGGGGACCGAATGCAACGCAAGATCGCACTGGTGGCGTCGAACGCCCCCGCCGCCATGGAGGCCGAGGCCGAGCTGCGCCCGCTCTACGACTTCGTCGAGCTGGGCGAGGCCGACTTGCTGATCGCGCTTGGCGGCGACGGCTTTCTGCTCCACATGCTGCACCAGCTGCTCGACCAGCGCCGCAGCCTGCCCGTCTTCGGCATGAACCGCGGGACCATCGGCTTTCTGATGAACGAGTTCCGCGTCGACGGCCTGCTCGAACGCATCGCGGCGGCGCGGCCCTTTCTGATCCACCCGCTGTCGGGCGACATCACGACGATCAGCGGCGAGCGGCATATCCTTCCCGCGATCAACGAAATCTCGCTGCTCCGCGAAACCCGCCAGGCGGCCAAGCTGGAGGTGATGATCAACGAGAAGACGATGCTCGAGGAGCTCGCCTGCGACGGCGTGCTGGTGTCGACGCCCGCCGGATCGACCGCCTACAATCTCAGCGCCAACGGCCCGATCCTGCCGCTCGATTCGGCGATGCTCGCGCTGACCCCGATCAGTCCCTTCCGTCCGCGGCGCTGGCGCGGCGCGCTCGTCCCCGAATCGACGAGCATACGTTTCAACGTCCGCGAGGCGGCGAAGCGCCCGGTCAGCGCGGTCGCCGACCAGCGCGAAATCCGCGACGTGAAGACCGTTTTGGTGACCACAGACCGCAGCCGCCCGCTGACTTTGCTGTTCGATCCCGACCAGGGACTCGACGAGCGCATTGCGATGGAACAATTTATCGTTTGAGGGCTTGATTAATCCCGCGACCGACGGCAAAGGGACCGCCTTGCCCGCTTCGGCGGCGTGTTCCTCGGTAGCTCAGCGGTAGAGCAGTCGACTGTTAATCGACCGGTCGTAGGTTCGAATCCTACCCGGGGAGCCATTTTTCCTGATATCAATCTGATGAATATTTTTAGCCCGAATCCGGGCCTCATATTTGCGACCACATATCCGAGTCCCTTTCGGGGATAGGCCCGGTCAGGGTTTTTGGCCGATAGCTGCCGTCGGTTTTTGGATCGAAATTGCATGGCACGGTCGTTCGCGCATTCCGATGCGGTGCCAGACACGGGCAATTCGATGCCGTGCGAGACGTGCCACGTTCGACCGTGCCAAAACTCGCCGCTCGCCTTCCATTGACGATCCATTGCGCCTGATCCCCCGGCTCGATCCGGCGGAGTGAAGTCCGACGCAAATCGGATTCACCATCGATTCATCGCAGCTGAAACGCCCCGTTCTGGCCGACAACGGCCCCTCTGGCGCTTCGTCCGGGGTTGCGATAGGCTGGGCTTCCACAAGCGGGCCGGCTCCTCGGCCCAATCGGGGGCGCATGTCAGTCAATCTGGAACAATGGATCAGCGACCATAAGATCGACGAAGTCGAATGTATCGTCCCCGACATCAACGGGGTGCAGCGCGGCAAGGTTCTGCCAGCAAAAAAGTTCCTGTCCTCGGTCAAGGACAAGTCGCTCCGCATCCCCGGCAGCGTGTTTATCTGCACGATCGACGGCCATTATCCCGAAGACATCGACGATATCTGGGACAAGGATCCCGACAAGATCCTGCTTGCAGACCCCGACACGATCTGCGTCGCGCCGGGGTTCACCTCCCCAACCGCTTTCGTGATTGCCGATGCGTTCAACGGCGACGGGACCGAGGTCGACATCGCGCCGCGCACGATCCTGAAAAAGGTCCTGAACCTTTACGCGGAAAAGGGCTGGAAGCCGATCATCGCCCCCGAGGTCGAATTCTATCTCGTGTCGCAGAACGCCGACCCGGATTTCCCGCTGACCCCGCCAACGGGCCAGTCGGGCCGCAGCGAGACCGCGAGCCAGCCCTATGGGCTGGAGGCGATGAACGAATATGAGGATATCATCGATCATATCTATGACGATTGCGAGCTGATGGGGCTCGATATCGACACGATGATCCACGAAATGGGTGCCGCGCAGCTGGAGGTCAATTTCGAGCATGGCGACCCGCTGCGCCTCGCCGACGAAGTGTTCCTTTTCAAGCGGGTCGTGCGCAATGTTGCCAAGCAGCACGATGTCTATGCGACTTTCATGGCGAACCCGATGGCGGGACAGCCCGGAAGCGCGATGCATATTCACCAGTCGGTGGTCGACGCCGCGACCGGCAAGAATCTGTTCTCGACCGCGAACGGCCGCGATAGCGCGATGTTCCGCAGCTATATCGCGGGCCTGGTGCGCTACATGCCGCAGATCTCGCCGCTCTGGGCGCCCAATGTGAACAGTTTTCGCCGCATGCGCCCCGACAGCGCCGCACCGATCAACGTCCAGTGGGGCGAGGATAACCGCTCGTGCGGGTTCCGCGTACCGATCTCCGACAAGAACAACCGCCGCGTCGAAAACCGCCTGCCCGGCGCGGACAGCAACCCCTATCTCGCGATCGCCGCGTCGCTGATCTGCGGCTATATCGGGATGGTCGATCGGATGGTGCCCGCCAAGCCGATCACCGGCAGCGCCTATAACCGCGCCCGCACCCTGCCGCGCACGCTGGAGGCGGCGCTCGACCGTTTCGCCTCGTGCAAAAAGGTCCGCAATCTGCTCGGCGACGATTTCTTCGAGATATTCTTTGCGGTGAAGGATTATGAGCTGTTCAACTATCAGTCGGTCGTATCGAGCTGGGAGCGCGAACATCTGCTGATGCGGGTCTGACCTGCCAAAGACCATGACCGACCCGCTCGCCAACAGCTACTACGCCGCGACCGCGCATGAGCGGTGGATGCGCGGCGATATAGCGGGTGCCTACGCGTGCGACGTCGCCGTCATCGGCGGGGGCTTCACCGGGCTCTCCGCCGCCTTGGCGTGCGCCGAGCGCGGATTTTCCGTTATCCTGATCGAGGCCGAAAGCATCGGCTTCGGGGCGTCGGGACGAAACGGCGGACAGTTGATTCCCGGCCTGCGCTGGACGGTTTCCGAATTGGAGGAAGATTTCGGCCGGGAACGTGCCGACGCGCTGTTCGACCTGTGCTGGCGGAGCAATCGCGTGAAGGCGCGAATCGCCAGGCATGGAATCGACTGCGACCTCAAGACGGGGCATCTGGAAGCCGCGTGGACGCCGAAAGATTTCGACGCGATGCGCCGCGAAGCCGAATATCTCGCGGTCCGCTTCGACTATGCGACCACCGTCGTCCAGAAGACCGAGATGGGGGCGCATATCGGGAGCCCACTCTATCATGGCGGCATCTACGATCGACAGGGCGGGCATTTCCATCCGCTCAACTACGCGATCGGTTTGGCAAAAGCCGCCGAGGCAGCCGGTGTCAGAATCCTTGAGGGACAGCCAGCGAATATGATTCTCGACACCGATCCGGGCGAGCTATTCGTGGGCTCTTCGACGATCGAGGCGCGGTACTTCATCGACGCGACCGACAGCTGGATCGGGGACGTCGAGCCCGATCTCGGCCGCTACACCGTGCCGATCATGAATTATAATATCGCGACCGCGCCGCTCGCGAACGCCGACGATCTGCTCCCCAGCGACGCGGCGGTTGCCGACAGCCGCTTCGTGCTCAACTATTTCCGCCTGTCGGCGGACAAGCGCCTGATCTTCGGCGGCGGCGAGCGCTATTCGCAGACCCCGCCGCGCGACATCGGAGCGTTCGTGCGCCCCTTCATGGCGGAGGTGTTCCCTCAGATCGCCGATGCAAAGATAGATTATGGCTGGGGCGGCGCGGTGGCGGTGACGAGGAACCGGCTGCCGCACATCGGGCGGCGCGGGAATGTCTTTTTCGCGCACGGCTTTTCGGGCCACGGCGCGTTGATCACCACGCTGGCCGGCGAGGTGATCGCCGAGGCGATGGCCGGGACCGCCGGGCGCTTCGACGTGCTGGCGGCCCTGCCCTCGCAGCCGTTCCCCGGCGGCAAATGGCTGCGCCGGCCGCTCGCAACGCTCGGCCTGCTCTACTATGCCATGAGGGACAAGCTCGGATGATCGGCGGGGCCGTCATCGCCCGCGTCGCCGCGCGCGAAGCCGACCGCTTTCGCGGCGACAACCCGCGGGCCTTCGCGCATCGGGCCGCCGCGACGGGCTGGTTCCAGTCGGTGCCCTTCCACTGGATGCGCGACTGGCCGAGCCCGGTGCCGATTGTTGCAGCGGGGGCCAGGGGCGCGACGTTGACCAGCATCGACGGCCAAAGCTACGACGACTTCTGCCTTGGCGACACGGCGTCCTTGTTCGGCCACTCGCCCCCTGCCCTCGCTGCCGCGCTAGCCAGACAGACGACCAAGGGGCTGAGCTATATGCTGCCGACCGAGCATGGCGCGGCGCTGTCGCAGCGCCTCGCCGCGATGTTCGGCCTTCCGCAATGGCAGGTCACGACAACAGCCAGCGAAGCCAATCGCGCGGTCATCCGCTGGTGCCGCGGAATCAGCGGGCGGCGCAAGATCCTGACCTTCAACGGCGCCTATCATGGCGCGGTCGACGATGCGTTCGTCGATCTGAAGGACGGCGTCCCGACGATGCGCGCCAGCCTGATCGGACAGGTCCACGACCTCCGCGACACGACAAGCGTGATCGAGTTCAACGACGAGGAAGCCCTTGCCGCGGTGCTGCGTGGCGGCGATATCGCCTGTGTCCTTGCCGAGCCCGTGATGACCAACGTCGGCATGGTCCGCGACGCGCCGGGCTTTCTCCGGACGCTGCGGACGCTCTGCGACGAGACCGGGACGCTGCTCGTATTCGACGAAACGCACACGATCTCGTCGGGCTATGGCGGCCATGGCGCCACGCACGGCCCGAAGCCGGACATGATGGTGATCGGCAAATCGATCGGCGGCGGCGTACCCTGCGCCGTCTATGGCTTCTCGGCGGAGGTCGCCGAACGCATGGCCGCGCTCAACGCCGCGCGACCTGCGGGCCACAGCGGCATCGGAACCACGCTGTCCGCCAACGCACTCGCCATCACCGCGATGGACGCAATGCTGGACGCGGTCATCACGCCCGCCGCATACGACCATATGCTGCGCGGCGCGGCTCGGCTCGTCGCGGGGCTGCAGCAGGAAATCGCCCATGCCTGTCTCGACTGGCATGTCACCCAGGTCGGTGCGCGGGTCGAATATCTGGCCTGTCCGGTTCCGCCACGGAACGGCGGCGAAGCGAAGGCGGCAATGCGCCCCGAACTCGAAGCCGCGATCCACCTCTTCCTTGCGAATCGGGGAATTTTGCTGGCGCCGTTCCACAATATGATGTTGGTGAGTCCGGTCACGTCGGACGAGCAGATCGACCGGCTCGTCGGCGCGTTCGCCGACTGCGTGCGGGCGTTGAAGGAGTAAGGGGCGATGTCGAAGTCATCGGGCGTGATTGCGGACCGATCGGAGGCGGAGGCCTTTTTCAGGGCGAACCCCGACGTCGATTCGATCGAGATGATCTACACCGACATGGGCGGCGTGCCGCGCGGCAAGCGGCTGCGCCAGCACGAAGTCCTTGCGGTTTATGACAGCGGCCGCATGTTTCCGGGCTCGATCACGGTCGTCGACATTACCGGGCAGGATACCGTCGAGACCGGCCTTGTCTGGGAGGATGGCGACGCCGACCGGTCGATGAAGCCGATCCCCGGCACGCTCGTCCGCACGCCATGGGGCGGCGACCATGCCGCGCAGTTCCTCACCAGCTTTTACGAACTCGATGGCACCCCGCACGACCTCGACCCGCGCCATGTGCTCGGCCGCGTCATCGACCGGTTCGCGGCCGACGGCCTGACTCCGGCGCTCGCGGTCGAACTCGAATTCTATCTCGTCGACCCGCGCCGCGCGCGCGACGGAAGCATTCGCCCCGCCCGCCCCGGCTACAACCGCGACACCCCCCGCAACGTCGAAGTCTATGGTCTGCGCGAACTGGAGGATTTCCGGCCCTTCTTCGACGCGCTTTACGTCGCGACGGACGTGCAGGGCCTGCCGCTCGAAAGCGCGATCTCAGAGTTCGCGCCGGGCCAGTTCGAGCTGACCTTGCGCTACAAGCCCGATGCGCTGCGCGCCTGCGACGACGCGATCATGTACAAAAGGCTCGTCAAGGCGATTGCGCAGCAACAGGGCCTCGAGGCAACCTTCATGGCCAAGCCCTTCGCCGACCAGGCGGGCAGCGGCATGCACATCCATGTATCGGTCAATGATGCCAGCGGCGCGAATATCTTCGCGAGCGACGATCCCGAAGGCACGCCCGCGCTCCGCCACGCGATCGGCGGCATGATCGGCAGCGTCGGCGACGGGTTCGCGCTTTTCGCGCCGCACGCCAACAGCTACCGCCGGTTCAAGGCGAACAGCTATGCCCCCGTCGCGCCGACCTGGGGCGTCAACAACCGCACCGTCTCGTTCCGCATTCCCGCGGGCCCGCCGGCCAGCCGCCATGTCGAGCATCGCGCCTGCGGCGCCGACGCCAACCCCTATCTGGCAGTCGCGGCCGTTCTCGCCGGCATGCATCATGGCATGATGACGAAGGCCGATCCGGGCGCTGCGGTGGTCGGCAACGGCTATGATCGCGACGCCTCGGGCGACGACAAACCCCCGTCGAACTGGTTCGCCGCCGTCGATCGTTTCCACGCGTCGGACCTGATGCGCGACTATCTGGGTACCCGCTTCGTCGACATGTTCAGCATCGTGAAGCGTGTCGAGCAGGACAATTATTTCAGCGTCGTCCCGACGCTCGACTACGACTGGTATCTGCGCAACGCCTGACCCGAGCAACTATCTTCCAATGATTCGTGCTGCGGCGCAAAAAAGCCTCTTTCCAAGTCAGCAATATTGAGTCAGCTTGCCGTCACAGACAGGGAGGCCAGCATGGATCTGAAAGAATTTCTCGGGCAAAGCCGGGGCCGCCGCTCGTTGCTTCAGGCGATGGGCGTTGCCGCGGTCGGGATCAGCTTCGGCGGCCTCGCCGCGTGCAGCAAGGGCGAAGGCAAGAAGCTCGCGAACGGCGAGGAAGCCAAGCTCAACTTCTACAACTGGGACACCTATATCGGCGAGACCACGCTCGACGATTTCAAGAGCGCGACCGGCGTCGACGTGACGATGGACCTGTTCGACAGCAACGACACTTTGTTCGCCAAGTTCAAGGCGGGCAATCCCGGCTATGACGTGATCGTGCCATCGAACGACTTCGTAGAGCGCATGATCCGCGCCGACATGCTCCAGCCGCTCGACCACGCGCAAATCCCGAATATCAAGAATATCGATCCCGCGTTCATCAACGTCGATTACGATCCGGGCCGCAAATTCTCGATGCCCTATACCTGGCTGGTGCTCGGCATCGGCTATCGCAAGTCGAAGGTGAAGACGAAGCCCGACAGCTGGAAAGTGCTGTTCGACAGCGACGAATATAAGGACCGCATCGCCTGGCTGTCCGAGGCCGGCGACATGTTCCGCCTCTACGGCAAATATCTCGGCAAATCGGTCAACGCACTGACGCCCGCCGATATCGAAACGATCTCGGCAATGATGATCAAGCAGAAGCCCTATGTGGAGAAATTCCACGAGGACGACGGGCAGGATCTGCTGATGAAGGGCGACTGCGACGTCGTGCTCGAATATAATGGCGACATCGCGCAGGTGATGACCGAGGATGACGACCTCGATTTCGTCGTCCCTAAGGAAGGCAGCCAGTTCAATTCGGACACCTTGTGCATTCCGAAAGGCGCGCCACACCCGAAGAACGCCCACGCCTTCATCAACTATATGCTCGATGCCGAGGTCGACAAGAAAATCACCGAGACGATCCTTTTCCCGACCCCCAATGCGGCCGCCAAGGCGCTGATGCCCGACAGCTACAAGAACAACCCCGTCATCTATCCGCCTGCCGACGTCCTCGCGCGGTGCGAATATGCGAAGTTCAACGAGAAGTTGCAGCCGCTCTACGAGGAAGCCTTCACCAAGGTGCGGGCGGCCTGATCGAACGATCCTGAAGGAGGCATTCGGGGGGATGGCCGAGCAGGACTGGAAAGCCAACAAAAGGGTGTTCGCGGCGGTTTCGCTGCCGACGCTGCTGTGGACGATCGCCTTTTTCATCGTCCCGATGGCGATCGTCTGGTTCTACAGCTTCGGCCACAATGTCGGGCTGAACGAAATCCAGGTGTCGGGTACGCTCGACAATTACAAGCGCGCGACCGAGTGGCTGTATCTCACCATCTTCGGCAAGAGTTTCGCGGTCGCGGCGCTCGTTACCCTGATCTGCCTGATCGTCGGGTTTCCGGTCGCGATGGCGATCACCTTCGCGAGCGAAAAATGGCGGCCGTGGCTGTTGCTCGGGATCATGCTTCCCTTCTGGACCAACCTGCTTGTCCGTACCTACGCGCTGATGATCCTGCTGGGACAGCAGGGCTATGCGAACAAGGGGCTCGAAGCGCTGTGGGGCGGCGCAAGCTGGGTGAAGACGCTCGTCGGACTCCAGCCGCTCCCGACATGGGAGCCGGTGCAGCTTCTCTTCAACAATTTCGCGGTCGTCTTCGGGCTCGTCTATGTCCACCTGCCCTTCATGGTCCTGCCGCTCTACGCGGCGCTCGACCGGCTCGATCGCAGCCTGATCGAGGCGAGTCTCGACCTTGGCGCCGGCCATTTCCGCACGATCATGCGGATCGTCGTGCCGCTCGCCGCGCCGGGCATCGTCGCGGGCGTGATGATCACGCTGATCCCCGCGCTCGGCGCCTATCTGACGCCCGATTTGATGGGCGGCACCGACAGCCAGATGATCGCGAACGTGATCGAGCGGCAGTTCAAGAAGGCGAACGACTGGCCGTTCGGATCGGCGCTGTCGTTCCTCCTCATCTATGCAATGTTCATCCTGATCGCGTTGCAGTCGATGCGGCGTAAAGTGCCGGAGATCCACTGATGGCGCTCTTCTCCCGCTCGCCCATAGCGCCGCTCGAATATAGCCGCACGCTGTGGATGCGGCTTTGGGTCGGGCTGGTGATGCTGTTCCTCTATGCGCCGCTGATCGTGCTGATGGTCTTCAGCTTCAACGACAGCAAGCGGAACGTCGTGTGGCGCGGCTTTACGCTCAAATATTACGAGAAGGCGCTGAACAATGATGCGCTGTTCGACGCGTTGGTCAATTCGCTGACCATCGCGGCGCTCGCGACGATCTTCAGCCTGATCCTCGGCGCCGTCGCGGCGGTGATGCTGTGGCGCTTCCGCTTTCCCTTCAAGGGTGCGGTAGACGGGACGATCTCGCTGCCGATCATCGTTCCGGAAATCTGCATGGGCGTCGCATTCCTGATATTCTTCGCCAAATTGCTCCATTGGCCGACCGATCTTGTCTGGCCGCTCAATCTGGGCGCGATCACCATCGCGCACATCACCTTCTGCTTCCCCTTCGTCACCATGGTCGTTCGTTCGCGGCTCGCCAGCTTCAACCGCGAACAGGAGGAGGCCGCGAAGGATCTGGGCGCCGGCGAATGGCAGATGTTCCGCGACGTGCTGATCCCGCACATGCGACCGGCGCTGGTCGCGGGCGCGCTGCTGTCGTTCACGCTCAGCCTCGACGATTTCGTCATCACCTATTTCACCAGCGGCCCCGACACCGTGACCTTCCCCGTGAAGGTCTATTCGATGCTTCGCTTCTCGGTGACGCCCGAAGTGAACGCTGCCTCGACCATTCTGATCATCCTCACCATCGTCCTGACCGCCATCGCGCTGAAGCTTCAGGGCGTTAAGGCCATCGCGGAAACCCACTGACCATGACCGACACGGCCCCGCCCATCATCCAGATTCGCAACGTTACCAAACGCTTTGGCAAGGTCGCGGCGGTCGACAATGTCAGCCTCGACATTCTGGCGGGCGAATTTTTCGTGCTGCTCGGTCCGTCAGGCTGCGGCAAGACGACGCTGCTGCGCATGATCGCGGGTTTCGAGCTGCCGACCGAGGGTCAGATACTGATCGACGGACAGGATATGGCCGGCATCCCGCCGAACAGGCGGCCGGTGAACATGGTCTTCCAGAGTTATGCCGTGTTCCCGCATATGAGCGTCGCCGACAATGTCGGCTACGGCCTGAAGATCGCGGGGGTCAAGGGGGGCGAGATCAAGGATCGCGTCGCCGAGGCGCTCGACCTGGTGAAGCTCGGCGGGTTCGAAAGCCGGATGCCCGACCAGATGTCCGGCGGGCAGCGTCAGCGCGTCGCGCTTGCACGCAGCCTCGTGATGCGTCCGAAAGTGCTGCTGCTCGACGAACCGCTCTCGGCGCTCGATGCGAAACTTCGCGCGCAGATGCAGTTCGAGCTTTCGGAGCTGCAGGAAAAGGTCGGCATCACTTTCGTCACCGTCACCCACGATCAGGACGAAGCGCTGTCGATGGCCTGCCGTATCGCCGTCATCAACAAGGGCGAGGTATCGCAGCTTGCGACGCCCTCCGACCTTTACGAATATCCCGCCAACCGCTTCGTCGCCGATTTCGTCGGCTCGGTGAATATCTTCGAGGGCAAGCTGACGCTCGACGAGCCCGACAAGGCCGCGGTCGATTGCCCGGGGCTCGGCAAGGTCTATCTCAATCACGGCGTCACGGGCCCTCACGGCGCCGATGTCTGGGTCGCGCTGCGGCCCGAAAAGATCTACCTGCATGTTCCCGGCGAGGGCAAGGCGGTGAAGGCTGCGGCACAGGACGCGCCCGACGGCTACAACTTCGCGCGCGGCAAGATCAAGGGCATGAGCTACCTCGGCGATATCACGCTGTTCGAGATCGAGCTCGAAAGCGGTGCACGGATCCGCGTCTCGCGTCCCAACCTGTCACGCCACGACCAGGAGGATTTTACCTGGGACGACAAGGTCAGCATGCACTGGCGCGCCGACAGCCCGGTGGTCTTGCTGGGGTAAGTGTCTCGTTCCTCCGCGTCGTCATCCCGGACTTGATCCGGGATCCATGATC